>JAWOFB010000116.1:0-14874 GCA_046482445.1 Ectothiorhodospiraceae bacterium
CGCGAGAAGGCCGAGCAGGATCGCGCCCTCAACCGCCAGCGCGAGGAACGCAACAAAAAGCGCTCGGTCACCGCCCAGATCGAGGACCTGCTGCGCGAGCACGCCGTGGCCACGCGCGACGGCAGCATTCCCTATCACTTCACCAAGGACGGCAAGATCCGCCGCCTGGAGGTCACCCGCGATCAGCAGGCGAAGCTCAGCACCGGTGCCCTGGCCATTGTCGAGCACCGCGGGCGTTTCCACGTGGTGCCGGCGGAGACGTTGGAGCGGCTGCTCGAGCGCGATCCCGCACTGTTCGTCTCCCGGGTCACGGACACCGGGGACGACGACCCGGAGAAGGAGTTCCCGGTACCGGATGACCTGGAGTGGTAGGCCGACCCCGACCGATAATCAACGCGAGTGCCGCCGCCCATGAGTCATGATCGCCTGGACCGCTTCCTGGACCGGGCCGAGCAGCTGCTTGCCCGGGTGGAGCCGCTACTGCCGCCGACCTCGCCGGAGCCGGACTGGCACGCGAGCACGGCGTTCCGCTGGTGCCGGCGCCTGGGCAGCGGCTTCCTGGCCCCAGTCGCCGCGCCCCACGCGGTAGCCCTGGCCAGCCTGCGCAACGTGGATCGCCAGAAGGCGCAGCTCGCCCGCAATACCCGCCAGTTCCTGGCCGGCCTGCCGGCCAACAACGCCCTGCTCTGGGGCACCCGCGGCACGGGCAAGTCGTCGCTCATCAAGGCGCTGCTGCACGAGTACGCCGATGGCGGCCTGCGCCTGGTGGAAGTGGACAAGAGCGACCTGGTGGACCTGGCGGCGGTGGCCGACGTGCTGCGCCGGCGCCCGGAGCGCTTTATCGTGTTCTGCGACGATCTCTCCTTCGAGGCGGACGACCCGGGGTACAAGGCGCTCAAGGCGATCCTGGACGGCTCCGTGAGCGCGCCGCCGGACAACGTGGTCATCTACGCCACGTCCAACCGCCGCCACTTGATGCCGGAGTACCTCACGGACAACAACGAGGCGCGCAATGTCGACGGCGAGACCCACCCCGGCGAGGCCGTGGAGGAGAAGATCTCCCTGTCCGAGCGCTTCGGCCTGTGGTTGTCCTTCCACCCCTTCGGCCAGGACGCCTATCTGGACATCGTCCAGGGCTGGCTGACGGCCTTCGGCGTGGACGAGTCCCTGGATGCGGTGCGCGAGGACGCCCTGCGCTTCGCCCTGGAGCGCGGCTCGCGCAGCGGCCGCGTGGCCTGGCAGTTCGCCCGCGACCGGGCGGGTCGGCAAGGGCTGGCCGACGACGGCTAAAGACACGGCCCCGGGTCGATTACGCGAGCCAGGCGCGGGCGTTGCGGAACAGCCGCAGCCAGGGGCCGTCGCCGCCCCACTCCTTTGGGTGCCAGCTGTGCTGCACGGTGGGGAAGACCCGCTCCGGGTGGGGCATCATGGCGGTCACCCGGCCATCCGGCGTGGTCACCGCGGTAATGCCGTCCGGGGAGCCGTTGGGATTGGCGGGATAGCGCTGCGCCACGGCGCCGCGGCCGTCCACGTAGCGCAGGGCCACGAGCCCGTCACCGGCCAGGCGTCCGGGTCCGCCGTCGTCGGCGAACACCGCCCGGCCCTCGCCGTGGGCCACGGCGATGGGCAGGCGTGAGCCCTCCATGCCCTGCAGGAACAGCGATGGTGACGGTAGCACTTCCACCTGGGACAACCGCGCCTCGAACTGCTCGGAGCGGTTGCGGGCGAACGCCGGCCAGCCGTCCGCACCGGGGATGATCTCGCGCAGGTGGGCGAGCATCTGGCAGCCGTTGCACACCCCCAGGGCGAAGGTGTCCGGGCGCTGGAAAAAGCCCACGAACTGCTCGAACAGCCCCGGGTTGTACAGGATGGTCTTGGCCCAGCCACCGCCGGCGCCCAGGACATCGCCGTAGGAGAAGCCGCCGCAGGCCGCCAGACCGTGGTAATCCGCCAGGCGGGCATCGCCGGCCAGGAGGTCGGTCATGTGGACGTCCACCGCCTGGAAGCCGGCGCAGTGGAAGGCCGCCGCCATCTCCATGTGGCCGTTGACGCCCTGCTCGCGTAACACCGCCACCCGCGGCCGCGCGCCCCGGGCGACGGCCGGCGCGGCCACGTCGTCGGCCGGATCGAAGCTCAACGCCGCCTGCAGACCAGGGTCGTCCCGGTCCAGCAGGGCATCGTACTCCTCGTCGGCGCAGTCCGGGTCGTCGCGCAGGCGCTGCATGCGCCAGGTGGTCTCCTGCCACAGGCGCTGCAGCGCGGTGCGCTCGCGGTGGAGCAGCACGCGCTCATCCTGGCGGATGGTCAGGGTGTCATCCTCGGTGAGGCCGCCGAGTTCGTGGACGCACTCGCCCAGACCCGCGGCCCGGAACCGCTCCAGCACCGTCTCGCACGCCTCGGCGGCGACCTGGACCACCACTCCGGGCTCCTCGGCGAACAACGCCGCCAGGGGGTCCACGCCCTGGCCGGTGAGGTCCACCTGGACGCCGGTGCGGCCGGCGAAGGCCATCTCCGCCAGCGTGACCAGCAGCCCGCCGTCGCTGCGGTCGTGGTAGGCCAGCAGCAGGCCGTCGCGGTTGAGCGCCTGGACGGTCGCGAACAGGGCACGCAAGTCCGCCGGGTCATCCAGGTCCGCCGGCACCTCGCCCTGGCCCAGGTCTACAGCACCCAGGGCGAGGTGCCGCCGGACCTGGGCCAGGGCGGAGGCACCCAGCCGGTTGCGGCCGCGCCCCAGATCCACCAACAGCAGGCGGCTGTCGACCCCGTCGGTGCGCAGCGCCGGTGTCAGGGTGCGCCGCGCGTCGGTCACCGGGCTGAATGCCGACACCACCAGGGTCAGCGGTCCGGTGACGGCCTGTTCCTCGCCGTCCTGCTGCCAGACCGTCTTCATGGACAGGGAGTCCTTGCCCACCGGGATGGCGACACCCAGGGCCGGGCACAGCTCCCGAGCGACGGCGCGCACGGTGTCGTACAGCCGCGCGTCTTCGCCGGGGTGGCCAACGGCCGCCATCCAGTTGGCGGACAGATTGACGTGTTCGATTGCGCCCACATCCGCCGCGGCCAGGTTGGTCAGCGCCTCCGCCACCGCCAGCCGGCCGGCCGCCGGGGCGTCCAGCAACGCCGCCGGACTGCGCTCGCCCACGGCCATGGCCTCGCCGGTGTAGCCGCTGTAGTCGTCCAGGGTGACGGCCACATCCGCCACCGGGGTCTGCCAGGGACCCACCATCTGGTCGCGCGCTACCAGCCCGGAGACGGTGCGGTCACCGATGGTGATCAGGAAATGTTTGGCCGCCACCGTGGGCAGGCGCAGCACCCGGTCCACCGCGCCCTCCACGGAGACGCCTTCCAGGCCCAGCGGCCGCTGCGGCGGCGTGGCCCGGGTGACGTCCCGGTACATACGCGGGGGCTTGCCGAAGAGCAGGTCCATGGGGATGTGCACCGCATCCTCGCCCAGCTCCCGGTCGCTGAGCTGCAGCTCGCCGTCGTCGGTGGCGACGCCGATGGCCGCGAACGGGCAGCGCTCGCGCCGGCAGATGGCCGCGAAGGCGTCCATGGCGTCCGGGTCCACGGCCAGGACGTAGCGCTCCTGGGCCTCGTTGCTCCAGATGGCCATGGGCGACATGCCCGGGTCGTCATTGGGCACATCGCGCAGCTCCAGGCGTCCGCCGCGGCCGCTGTCCTCCAGGATCTCGGGGACGGCGTTGGACAGGCCGCCGGCGCCCACATCGTGAATGGACAGCACCGGGTTGGCCTCGCCCCGCGCCCAGCAGCTGTCGATGACCTCCTGGGCGCGGCGCTGCATCTCCGGGTTGCTGCGCTGGACCGAGGCGAAATCCAGTTCCGCGTCGCTGGTGCCGCTGGTCACCGAGGAGGCGGCCCCGCCGCCCAGGCCGATGAGCATGGCCGGGCCGCCCAGGACAATCACCTGCGCACCCGGGGTCACCTCGCGCTTGTGCACGTGGGGATCGCGCACCGCACCCATGCCGCCGGCGAGCATCACCGGCTTGTGGTAGCCGCGGACTTCGTCGCCGTGGACACCCGGCACGCGCTGCTCGAAGGTCCGGAAATAGCCGGCCAGTGCCGGGCGGCCGAACTCGTTGTTATACGCGGCGGCGCCGATGGGCGCGTCCAGCATGATGGCCTGCGGCGAGGCGATGCGCTCCGGGCGACCGGGGTCATCGCGCTCCCAGGGCTGGCAGGCACCGGGCAGGCGCAGATTCGATACCGCGAAGCCGCTGAGCCCGGCGCGCGGGCGGGCACCGGTCCCGGTGGCGCCCTCGTCGCGGATCTCGCCCCCGGACCCGGTGGCCGCGCCCGGGAACGGCGCGATGGCGGTGGGGTGGTTGTGGGTCTCCACCTTCATCACCAGGTGGGACGGCTCGACATGGCTGCGATACACGTGGTCCGCCGGATCGGCAAAGAAGCGCGCCACTGTCGGCCCCGCCGCCACGGCCGCGTTATCGCTGTAGGCGGAGAGCACGCCCTGGGGCCGCTGCTCCAGGCTGTGGCGGATCATGGCCAGCAGCGACTCCGGCTGCTCGGCGCCGTCGATGGTCCAGTCCGCGCGAAAGACCTTGTGCCGACAGTGCTCGGAGTTCGCCTGGGCGAACATCATGATTTCCACGTCCGTCGGATTGCGCCCCAGCTCCGCGTAGCGCGCCACCAGGTAGTCGATCTCGTCGGCGGCCAGGGCGAAGCCGAAGGTCTCGTTGGCACGGGCCAGGGCCGCGCGGCCGCCACCGAGGCAGTCGATGCGCTGCAAGGGGGCGCGTTCCTGCTCCTGGAAAAGGGCGCCCGCGGCGCCGTCGTCGTCCGGCAGCACCGCCTCGGTCATGCGGTCGCACAGCAGCGGCTCCAGGCTTTGTCGCTCGGCGTCGCTCAGCGGGCCGGCGGCCCGCTCCAGCCGCACCACAAACCCCCGCTCGACGCGGCGCACGGCTGTCAGGCCACAGTTGTGGACAATATCCGTGGCCTTGGTGGACCAGGGGGTAATGGTGCCGGGGCGCGGCACCACCAGGAAGGTATCCGTAGCCGCCGCAGGCGGATCATCGGCCTCACCCAGGAGGACGCCCAGACGGGTCCGGGCGGTGTCATCCAGGGCGCCGTCGGTGAGGACAAAATAGACGGCGTCCACGACCAGGGCGTCGAGATCCGGGACGTGGGCGCGCAGTTGCGCCAGCAGCCGGTCACGACGAAAGGGCGAGAGGGCGCTGGCTCCGTTGACGCGTTGCATGGCTGGGGCTACCCCGGTTTGTGGGGCCCGGCGCGCCGCGCGCCTGTGGTGGTGCTGGCGGCGCCAGGGCCGCGTTAGCGCATCTGCTCGCGGATGAGCTCAAGCAGCCGTTCGGCGAGCGCCGGATCCACGGGCTCGTTGTCAGTGTCGCGCACGGTGACCGTCGTCCCCGGCTCCGGCGTCTGCACCAGCAGGGCGTACGTCCCCGGTTCCAGCGTGGGCTCGGACGAGCGCCAGAACGCCAGCCAGCTCCAGAAACCGCCGTCGTCGTCATCGGAATCACCCGCCGAGGGGTCATAGCGCACGCGGTATTCACCGCCGGCACGGTCACGATCCTGGACATTGAAACCGGCCCGCTCCAGCGCCAGCCCGACGCGTTGCCAGGTTTCCAGGTACCCGGTTTTCACCAGCAACCGCGGCTCATCCCGATCCTCGATCTGGAGCTCGATCTGCTCCTCGTCCAGCGCCGCGACTTCCCGGCCGTCCGTGGTCTCGCGCTCCGGCACACTCCCCAGGCGCTCGTCGGACAGATCCGGCGGCACGGTGAGGCGCTCGCTGCGCTCGCTTGCTTCATCCGGCGGCCCGGATGAGCAGGCCGCCAGGCCGATCGCCGCCAGAACGGCGACCACCGCCGCCGGGACGCTGCGATTACCAGTGGGCATGGGCTATTGCGCCTCCGCCAATTTCATGGCCTGGCGCACCGTTTCGTGGTGGCGCTCGGCCAGAGGTGTCAGGGGGAGCCGAAGTGTCGGCCCCATCAGGCCCATTTCGGCCACCGCCCACTTCACCGGGATGGGGCTGCTTTCCGCGAACAGGGCGTTGTGCAAGGCGGCCAGCCGGGCGTCCAGCTCCTGGGCGTGTTCCGTGTTGCCCTCCAGGGCGGCCATGCACATGTCGTGCATCAGCCGCGGCGCCACGTTGGCGCTGACGGAAATGCAGCCCTTACCGCCGGCGAGGATGATTTCCCGGGCGTTACTGTCGTCGCCGCTGTAGACGTCCAGGCGATCGCCGCAGCGCTCCAGGATCTCCCGCGGGCGCTGAACGGTGCCGTAGGCTTCCTTGACGGCGACGATGTTGGGGATGTCCGCCAGGCGTTCCACGGTCTCCGGAAGCATATCGCAGGCCGTGCGACCCGGGACGTTGTACAGGATCAGCGGGATCGGCACGGCCTCGGCCACCGAGCGGAAGTGCTGGTACAAGCCCTCCTGCATGGGCTTGTTGTAGTACGGAGTGATCAGCAGGGCGGCGTCGCAGCCGGCTTCCATGGCACAGCGCGTGAGCTTGATGGCCTCCCAGGTGGAGTTGGCACCGGTGCCGCCGATCACCGGGATCCGCCCGTTGGCCACGGCCACCGTGCGGCGCATCAGGTGGCAGTGCTCGTCATAATCCAGCGTGGCCGCCTCCCCCGTGGTTCCCACGGCCACGATGGCGTCCGTGCCGTTGTCCACGTGGAATTGCACCAGGCGCTCCAGGGCGTCCTCGTCGATGGAGCCGTCCTCGTGCATGGGGGTGACCATGGCTACCATGCTGCCCCGGAACATCGCCGTTATCTCCCGCGCTAGTGGAGCTTGCATCCTACTTTTGGCGACTCGCCGAGACAAGGGAGCGGCCTGCTACACTGGCGCTCCGCGAGGGGACTTATCGAGAGGAGGATCCCGTGGACAACTACCTGGTCATCAGCGCCCTGGGACCCGACCGTCCGGGGATTATCCACCGGCTCGCCGGCATGGTTGCCGAGGCCGGCTGTAACATCCTGGACAGCCGCATGACCGTGCTCGGCGGCGAGTTCGCTGTCATCCAGATGGTGTCCGGTCGCTGGGATGCCCTGGCGCGGCTGGAAAGCGCTCTCAACGGTCTCGGCGACGAGCTTGGCCTAACGCTGCAGTGGCGCCGAACCAGCGAGCGCGATGCCGCCGGCGACTTGCTGCCGTACTCGGTGGAGGTGGTCGCCATGGACCATCCGGGCATCGTGCACCAGATCGCCCAGTTCTTCTCGTCCCGCTCGGTGAATATCCGCGACCTGAGTACCAGTCGCTATGCGGCGGCGCACACGGGCACGCCCATGTTCGCGGTGAACCTGCTGCTGGAGGTGCCGGCGGCGACGCGGGTTGCCTTACTGCGCGACGAGTTCATGGACTTTTGTGACCAGCTGAACCTGGACGCGGTGTTCGAGCCGGTCAAGCACTGACCCGGCCCCGGCGTTCAGCCCGCGGCGCCGGTCCCGGGCCGAGCGCCCATCACGCACCGGGCGGCGCGGGGCACTCAGTCCGCCACCTCCGGGTCCGCAGCCACGGCCTCCGGCGCGTCCGCCGGCAGGCTGGGCCAGGCCTTGAGCACTGCCTGGATCACCGTGGCCAGCGGGATGGCGAAGAACACCCCCCAGAAACCCCAGATGCCGCCGAAGAACAGGATCGCGACGATGATGGCCACGGGGTGGAGATTGACCACCTCGGAGAACATCAGCGGCACCAGCACGTTGCCGTCCAGGGCCTGGATGATCGCGTAGGCGATTATGACCCAGGCGAACTCCGGCCCGAAGCCGAACTGGAAGTAGGCGATCAGGCCCACAGGGACGGTGGCCACGGCGGCCCCCACGTAAGGCACGATCACGGACAGCCCCACCACCAGCGACAGCAGCATGGCAAACGAAAGCCCCAGGAGAGCGAACACCAAGTAGGTCACCGCCCAGACGATCAGGATCTCCAGGAACTTGCCGCGCACATAGTTGCCGATCTGGGCGTCGACCTCGTGCCAGACCGTGACCAGGAGACCGCGGTCCCGGGGCAGGAAACGGTTGACCCAACCGGTGAGTTTGGACTTGTCCTTAAGGAAGAAGAACACCAGAAACGGCAGCAGGACCAGGTAGACCAGCATGGTGATGACAACCACCACCGACTGGAACGAGAACTGCGTGAGCACGCGCTGCCCCCAGTCCATGGCCTCGCGCCGAATGGCAAAGATGAGATCCGAGATCTGCTGCTCGGAGAACAGCTGGGGGTAGAGTTCGGGCAGCCGCAGCAGGAGTTCCTGGCTGGAACTGAGGATGCGTGGCAACTCGTTCACGAGCTGGGTCACCTGGTTGACGAGAACCGGAATCAGGGCGAAGAACACCAGCAACAGGCCCGTGAAAAACACCAGGAACACCACCGTCACGGCAAGAATGCGGGGACAGCGCCAGTACTCGAGCTTGCGCACCACGCCCTCAAGCAGGTAGGCAATGATCAGTGCCGCGATCACCGGGGCGAGCATGTTGCCGAAAAAGATCACCACGGCCAGCCCGAGCAGGAGCACCAGAGCCAGCCCGACCACCTGGGGATTCTCGAAATGACGACGAAACCAGTCGCGGATGAGCTGCATGCGAGACTCCAGGGACGGCAGGACATGCGCGGGTGAATGACTCATGATAGCGACTACGCGCACCGGGGCGAAATCGACGTGATGCCAGCAACCGCGAGGTCGACTATGGGCAACCCCGCCGCGCCGCGCAGCCGGCACGCCGACAGGCGCCGGCTCGCTCGTGCCTGCGGCGCCGTCGTCATGGCGATCGCCATCACGGGGAATGCTGCCCTGGCGCGCGACGACGGCCTGCGCCTGCCGGAACTCGGTGACCCGGCCAGTCAGGTGCTGTCGCTGACCGAGGAACAGCGCCTGGGCCAGCGGCTCATGCGCCAGGTGCGCCAGCGAGCGCCCATGGTGGATGACCCTCAGGTCCGCCAGTACGTCCGCGACCTGGGTGTGCGTCTGGTATCACGGGCGAATACCGGCGGCATGAGTTACGAGTTCTTCGTGGTGAACAGCCCGGCCATCAATGCGTTCGCCATGCCGGGCGGCTACATCGGCATTAACCGCGGACTGATCACGGCCACGCAATCCGAGAGCGAGCTGGCATCGGTGCTGGCCCACGAGATCGCCCATGTCACCCAGCGCCACATCGCTCGGCGCATGGCCGACTCCCAGGGCAGTTCGCTGCGAACCCTGGGCATCATGGTCGCCGCCATACTGCTCGGCACCCAGAACAGCCAGATGGGTAGCGCCGCCGCCATCGGCGGCCTGGCCGGCTCCATCCAGGAACGACTCAATTACAGTCGCAATCATGAGCGCGAGGCCGACAACGTGGGCATGCAGATCCTGGCTAGCGCCAATCTCAACCCCGATGGCATGCCCCGGTTCTTCGAGCGCCTGGCGGAGTCCAGCCGCTACCAGCAGCGCCCGCCGGAGTATCTCAGCACCCACCCGATCACGGAGTCACGCATCGCTGCGTCGCGCTCGCGCGCCAGCTCGATGAACACCGGCGACCCGGAAGAGAGCCCGACCTTCGCCCTGATGCGGGCCAAGCTGCTGGTTGAAGGGGCCGATCAGCCGGCCCAGGCCGTAACCCGGTTCAGCCCCGATGGCGACGCCGATCTGCACGACGCCCTGGGCGAGACGGCACGGCGCTACGGTCTGGCCATCGCGCACCTGGAGAACGGCGATCCGGAAACCGCCCGGGAGATCGTCCAGACGCTATTGGAGGAAGACGACACACATCCGGCGTTTCTGATTGCCGAGGCGCAGACCTACGCCGAGGCGGGCGCGTATGACCAGGCGCTGGAGCCACTGCAACTCGGGCTGGATCTGTTTCCGGGGGATTATGCGCTGGTTGTGGAGACTGCCCGTGTGATGCTGCGGCTGGATCAGCCGCTGGAGGCCCGTGCCCTGGTCCGCCGCCAGATCCAGCGCCACGGCGGCGATGGCACGCTCCACCGGTTGCACGCCGAGGCCGCAACCGAGGCGGGCCGCGAGCACGAAGGCGCACTCGCCCTGGGCGAGCACTACTACCACGAGGGCAACCTGGAGCGCGCGCTGGAGCAGATCCGGCGCGTCGCCAACGCCGGCGATGCGGATGTCGAGCAACGCTCACGGGCCGTCGCCCGCCAGGAGACGATCCGCCGGGAGCTGGAGGCAATGAACCGGGAGATGTGACGGCGACTTGTGCTGTGGCGGACTCGCTTTTGCGACGCACCAACAAAAGTGGTTGTCACATCGCTCGAGGGCGTTACAATGCGCCCTATCGAGTTGATATGTGCGCTCGATAACAGAACAAAAAAAACCCCCTCGGGGTGAGGGGGAGAAAGGGCGACTTGGGAGTCGCCTGGAGGAGAAGCGAACCGGTTGATCAGTGAACCGGAAAATGTTGAGCAAGCGCCCCGGTCTCGTTGGCGAGGCCTGACAAAAATAGCAAAGACTTCACAATAAGAAGGGCGCCAATTGCGGAGGGAGTCTTGAACGGGCTCCCTCCATTTTTACCCTTCCGATGTTGCTGTGCAGCATCGTATCCCTGTTCGAACTGGCTGTCAATCCTTTGTACAGCTTTTAATTTACCTCGATGTCAGTTGCCCCACTTGAGTGGCTGCGCCGAGCGCGTGCCTCACAGCGCCCGGGGCAGCCCAGCGCTTAGAAGCTGGTAAACAGACCGCCGTTGACAGGGATATTGGCGCCGTTGATGTACTGCGACTCGTCCATGGCCAGAAACGCCACCACGCGCGCGATCTCCTCGGGCTTAGCCATGCGACCGGCCGGGACCTGCGCGATGATCTGGTCACGCACTTCCTGGGGCATGGCCGCCGTCATACTGGTATCCACGTAGCCCGGGGATACCGTGTTGGCCGTGACGCCCTTGCGTGCGCCCTCCTTCGCCAGGGCCATGCTGAAGCCGTGCAGGCCGGCCTTGGCCGCCGAGTAGTTGGTCTGACCGAACTGACCCGTCTGGCCGTTCACCGACGAGATGTTCACGATCCGGCCAAAACCGCGCTCGCGCATGCCCTCGATCACCTGGCGCGTGACGTTGAAGGCGCTGTTGAGGTTGACGTTGATCACCGCATCCCAGTCGCCTTTGTCCATCTTGTGGGCGAAACCGTCGCGCGTAATGCCCGCCAGGTTCACAAGAATGTCCACGGGACCGTACTCGGCGCGGACCTTTTCAGCCATGGTGGCGCACGATTCGAAGTTGGAAACATCGCACTCCACCCAGCCGACGCGGTGGCCTTCGGATTCCAGCTGCTGCTGCCAGCTGGCGATGTCCTCCTTCTGGGCGTCGATGCAGGTGGTGACCACCGTGCAACCCATAGCCCCCAGGGCCCGGCACACCTCGGTACCGATGCCGCCGTTGCCACCTGTAACCAGCGCGACTCGATTGGTCATGGACTCTCTCCCCTGTGTGTTCGATGCGAGGATCCAACGGCACCAACGTCACGCCGATGCCGCAGCGCGATGAGGCGCGCGGCCGGGCCGAGTTGTGCGTTGCATCATAACTGTGGGAGAGCATAGGGACAGGGGCTGGGCCTGTCAAACGGTCTGCGACAATCCTGCCACTACCGCGTCGAGGAGACGGGCGCGAGGGGTCGGTCAGCGGCCGGTACGTCCATCCGTTCGGGAGGAGCCATCGGTATTACCGCTCGCGCTGTCAGAATCATCAGGCTCTTGGCCGTCATCATCCTGGCCCTGGGGTTCGAAGCCGCTCATGCGGCGCCAGGCAGCGAGGTTGCGTTCGGCAATCTGACTCAGCATGGTCATGGGGTTGGCGTCCATGAAATCGCGGGTCTGCTCTCGCAGCGTACGCTGCTGCTCGGCCCACATATCCATGCTCTTTTCCAGGTAGTTGGTGAGCAGATTCTGCATGTTACCGCCATAGGAGCGGATGATCTGAGCCAGGAGCTCGCTGCTGAAGATCGGCTCACCGCCCTCCTCTTCCTCGCTGATGATCTGCAGCAGGATGGTGCGGGTGAGATCTTCCCGGCTCTTGGCGTCCACCACCTGGAAATCCACGCCGTCCAGCACCAGCCGCTTGACGTCGGCGAGGGTGATATAGCTGCTGATCGCCGTATCGTACAGCCGGCGATTGGGATACTTCTTGATCAGACGGACGTCGTCGTTACTCATAGGGAGTTTGAATCCTGACGCGTGGCCGCGGGATTCCCCCGCGGCCATGGCTTACCGGTTACCGGGAGACGGCGAGTGCCACCCCCTGACCACCGCCGATGCACAACGTCGCAAGCCCTTTCTGGGCATCCCGCCGTCGCAGTTCATGGAGCAGGGTGACCAACACACGGCACCCGGACGCCCCGATGGGGTGTCCCAGGGCGATCGCGCCGCCATTGACGTTGACACGCTCAGGGCTCCACTTGAGTTCCCGGCCCACCGCCAGTGCCTGGGCGGCAAAGGCCTCGTTGGCTTCGACCAGGTCCAGGTCGCCGACATCCCAGCCGGCCCGCTTGAGGCAGCGCTGGGTCGCCGGCACCGGCCCCGAGCCCATGATCGATGGGTCAACGCCGGCGCTGGCATAGGCCTGGATCCGGGCGATGGGCTCGAGCCCCAGCTCCTTGGCCTTGCTCGCGGACATCACCACGCAGATTGCGGCACCGTCGTTAAGCCCGGAGGCGTTACCGGCAGTCACCGACCCCTCCTTGCTGAACGCCGGGCGCAGCTTGCTCAGGCTCTCCGCCGTCGTGCCCGGCTTGGGATGCTCGTCGGTATCCACCACCACCGGATCACCCTTGCGCTGGGGCACCTCCACGGGGACGATTTCCTCGGCGAACTTGCCGGCTTCCTGCGCCGCCACGGCGCGCTGCTGCGACTGCGCGGCGAACGCGTCCTGCTCCTCCCGGGAGATGCTGTACTTGTCCGCGAGGTTCTCGGCGGTGACACCCATGTGGTACTGGTTGAAGGCATCCCAGAGGCCATCCTTGATCATGGTGTCCTCGAGCTTCCAGTCGCCCATTTTCTGCCCGTTGCGGGAGTTGGGCAGGGCGTGGGGCGCCTGGCTCATGCTCTCCTGACCGCCGGCGATCATGATCTCGGCGTCGCCCAGGGCGATGGACTGGGCGGCCATGGAAACGGCTTTGAGCCCGCTGCCGCAGACCTTGTTAATGGTCATCGCCGGTACGCGGTCGGGGATGCCCGCCTGGATGGCCGACTGCCGGGCCGGATTCTGGCCGGCGGCGGCGGTGAGCACCTGTCCCAGAACCACCTCGTCAACCTGCTCCGGACTCACGCCCGCCTGCTCGAGCACGCCACGGATCACCTGGCTGCCGACCTGCACCGCCGTCAGGCTCGCCAGTGACCCCCCGAAACCACCAACGGCGCTGCGCCCCGCTGCAACAATGACCGCCTCTTCCATACTTCACCTCCGGATGCTTTTATATGCCGCCTGCGGGAGCTGACTCGCTGGTTCATCGCAGCCGTTGCCCCACGGGCCCACGCAATCAGTATACTCGCAGCGTCGCCGCCCGAGTCTCAATACGGAGTTCATCGTATCATGGCTGAGCGCCCCGACCTCCTGGCCGCCGCCTCGTTGCCGTCACTGCCCTATGTCAGCCACGAGATCCTGCTGGAGGTCAACGCCGAAGAGGCGGACATCAGCCGGCTGACCACGGCACTCTCCCGTGACCCGGCCTTGGCGGCGCGTATCGTGTCTACGGCCAACAGCGCCTTCTTCGCCGGGCACGGCTCCGTCACGGGCCTGGAGCCGGCGGTCATGCGCCTGGGCCTGGATCGGCTGCGTGTCCTCGCCACCTCTGTGCTGCTGCGCAATCAATTCGACGCCTCACGCTGCCCCGGGTTCCGGCCGGAGGCCTACTGGCAGCGGGCCATTGCCACGGCGAATGCCACCGGTCGTCTGGCACGGGCGGCCGGTCTCGATCCGGCCCCGGGACAACTCGCCGGGCTGCTGCATTCCATTGGCGTGTTGCTGCTCGCCCATTGCTTCCCGCAGGACATGGCGACGGTATTCGCGGAACACCGGCGCGCGCCCGAGGCCGGCCTGGCCCGCCTCACCCGCGACCGCCTGGATGTGGACCACCACGAGGCCGGGGGCCTGCTGCTGCGCGAGTGGGAACTCCCGGTATCCACCTGCGCCCTGGTGGAGGGCCTGGGCAGCCCGCGGGCCCACCTGGACCCGGGGCTCCTGGGCCTGCTCCGCGCGGCGACCGACTGGGCCGCCGAGGGGTTCGAGGGTGTCCCCGAAGCGCTGACCAACCGCGGCCTGGCGGAGGGCGACCTGGACCGGGTCGCCCGCCAGTGCCGGCGTGAACACGAGGAAACCCGCGCCCTGGCGCAGCTGCTCGCCCAGTAAGGCGTGCGTCCGCCAGGGCAGCGAGGCCCGGGCCGACATTAGTCTTCGGCGGCCAGGCGCAGGAAGGCCATGGCCTTATCCCGCGTCTCCTGGTACTCGGCCTCCTCGTCGGAATCCACGACGATGCCGCCGCCGGCCCGGTAGGTCATGGTGTGGCCGTCGCAAACCGCGGTGCGGATGGTGATGCTGGTATCCATGGCGCCGTCGAAACCGATGTAGCCGATGGCGCCGCAGTACAGTCCCCGGCGCTCCGGCTCCAGCTCGCGGATGATCTCCATGGCGCGTCGCTTGGGGGCGCCGGTGATGGAGCCACCGGGGAAACAGGCACGCAGTGCGTCCGCCGCCCCGACACCCGGCCGGAGCTGCCCGGTGACGACACTGACCATTTGGTGGACACTGGCAAAGCTCTCAATGCCGAACAATTGCGGTACTCGCACGCTGCCGGCACGGCAGACACGCCCCAGGTCGTTGCGCAACAGGTCCACGATCATGACATTCTCGCCGCGGTCCTTGGCGCTGCCGGCCAGTTCCC
>JAWOFB010000209.1:0-3868 GCA_046482445.1 Ectothiorhodospiraceae bacterium
GCGCTGGTGGGCATTGCCGATTCGTGGCTGGATATACGGCGCCGGCAACGCGACGGGCGCGGGGATAATGAGTGAGCCGATTGTTCGGCTCTGGAATGCTGAACGCAAACGGGGATACAACGATGGAAGTGATTCTTCTGGAAAAGGTGGAAAACCTGGGTAACCTGGGTGATAAGGTAAAAGTTCGTCCTGGGTTCGGGCGCAACTACCTCATGCCCCAGGGCAAGGCGAAGCCGGCGACGCCGGAGAACATTCGCTACTTCGAGGAGCGGCGCGCCGAACTCGAGCGTAAGGCCGCCGAAGCGCTGGCGGCCGCGCAGGAGCGCCGGGACCAGGTGGCCGATCTGAGCGTAACCATCAGTGCCAAGGCTGGTGACCAGGGTAAGCTCTTTGGCTCCATCGGCCCGGGCGACGTGGCCGATGCCGCCACGGCTGCGGGCGTGTCCCTGGCCAAGCACGAGGTCCGGATGCCGGATGGGCCGCTGCGTGCCACCGGCGAGTACGACGTCAACGTGCACCTGTACACGGATGTCGATACGACCATCCGGGTGATCGTCGAGGGCACCTGAGCCCCGGCGGCCCGGATGACCCGGGTAGCGGCTGCAGTTTGACGGGAGTTGCGGGGCACTATGGCTGAGTCGAATCCCGCAGAGCGGCTGGATACCAGTGCGCTCAAGGTCCCGCCGCATTCCCTGGAGGCCGAGCAGGCGGTGCTCGGCGGCCTCATGGTGGATAACGAGGCCTGGGACCGGGTCACCGACCGGGTGCGCGAGGACGATTTCTACCGGCACGATCACCGGTTGATCTTCCGGGCTATCGGTCGTCTGGCCGACGACCAACAGCCCATGGACGTGGTGACCCTGGCCGAGGCCCTGCGGAACAGCGGCGAGCTCGACCAGGCCGGCGGCATGGGGTATCTCGGTACGCTTGTTACCGAGACACCGAGCGCCGCGAATATCAGTGCCTACGCGGATATCGTCCGCGAGCGCGCCATCCTGCGCCAGATGATTCGCGTGGGTACGGACGTGGTCAGCTCGGCGTTCCAGCCCGAGGGCCGGGACAGTAAAGACCTGCTGGAGGAGGCCGAGCAGCGCATCTTCCAGATCGCGGAGAACAGCGGCCACTTCCGTGAAGGCTTCGTGGGGGTGCGGGATATCCTGCCCGCCGTGGTCGAGCGCATCGATACGCTCTACCACCAGGACGGCACCGTCACCGGCCTGCCCACCGGGTTCACCGACTATGACCACATGACCTCGGGCATGCAGAAGGGCGATCTGGTGATCGTCGCCGCGCGGCCGTCCATGGGCAAGACGACGTTCGCCATGAACATCGCCGAGCAGGCCGCCCTGCGAGAGGATGCCCCCGTGGCGGTGTTCAGCATGGAAATGCCCGGCGACGCGCTGACCATGCGCATGCTCTCGTCGCTGGGGCGTGTGGAACTGCAGAAGATCCGCACCGGTGACCTCCAGGACGAGGACTGGCCGCGGCTGACGTCCACCATGAGCCTGCTGTCCGAGGCGCGCCTGTTCATCGACGACTCGCCCGGCCTGTCGCCCCAGGAGATGCGCGCGCGAGCACGCCGGTTGAAGCGCGAGCAGGGCCTGTCGCTCATCGTGGTGGATTACCTCCAGCTCATGCAGCTGCCCGGTTTCAAGGAGAACCGCACGGCGGAGATCTCCCAGATCTCGCGGGGGCTCAAGGCCATGGCCAAGGAACTGGATGTGCCGGTCATGGCCCTGTCCCAGCTCAATCGCAGCCTGGAACAGCGGCCCAACAAACGCCCGGTCATGTCCGATTTGCGCGAGTCCGGAGCCATCGAGCAGGATGCCGATGTCATCGTGTTCATCTACCGCGATGAGGTCTACAACGAGGACAGCCCGGACAAGGGCACCGCCGAGGTCATCGTCGGCAAGCAGCGAAACGGCCCCATCGGCACCTGCCGGCTGACATTCCTGGGCCATTACACGCGCTTCGAGAACTATATCCACGATATCTACGACGGGGGCGGCTGGCAGTGACCCGGGAGACCCGTGCCGCCATCAGTGTGCCGGCGCTGCGGCACAACCTGGCCGTAGCCCGCTCCTACGCCGGCGCGTCGCGCGTCATGGCCGTGGTCAAGGGTGACGGTTATGGCCACGGCCTGCTGCGGGTGGCGTATGCCCTGCGCGGCGCCGACGGCTTCGCCGTAACCTGCCTGGAGGAGGCCATCCCGTTGCGGGAGGCCGGGTTCGCCCACCCCATCCTGTTGCTCGAGGGCCCCTACGAGCCCGATGAAGTCCAGCTTGCCAGCCGGTACCGCCTGGATCTGGTAGTCCACTCGGAATGGCAGATCAGTGTCCTGCGCAATGCCCGCCTGCCACGGCCGGTGAACGTCTGGCTCAAGGTGGATTCGGGCATGCACCGGCTGGGACTGCGACCGGAACAGGTTCCCCAGGCCCACGCGCGGCTGTCGGCCAGTATGTCCGTGGCGGCCCACATCCGGCTGATTACGCACCTCGCGGAGGCCGATGACCGGGAATCGCCGGTGACGCAGCGCCAGCTCGAGTGTTTCGCGGCAGGCGTTGACGGTCTCCACGGCGAGCGCTCCGTTGCCAACTCGGCGGGCCTGCTGGCGTGGCCGCCCACGCGCGCTGACTGGGTGCGACCGGGCATCATGCTGTACGGGGCGACGCCATTCGATGTGGCGGACCCACCGCACACACCGCTGCGGCCGGTGATGACGCTGACCACACGGCTGAATGCCATCTACGAGCATCACGAGGGGGATGCCATCGGCTACGGTGGTACCTGGGTGTGCCCGGAGACCATGCCCGTGGGCGTGGCGGCCATCGGCTATGGCGACGGCTATCCCCGCCACGCGCCCTCCGGGACGCCGGTGCTGGTCAATGGCACCCGGACCCAGGTCATCGGTCGCGTCTCCATGGACATGATTTGCATTGACCTGCGCGGTGTCCCGGAGCCGGTGGATATCGGTGACACGGTCACGCTCTGGGGTGACGGCCTGCCGGCGGAGGAGGTGGCGGACTGGGCCGGCACGATTGCCTACGAGCTGTTCTGTACCGTGACCCGGCGCGTGCGCTTTCACGAGGAGCGCGATCCCCATGGCGCGCACCCGAACGGTCTATAGCTGCACCGCCTGCGGTGCCCGCAGCCCCAAGTGGGCGGGCCAGTGCCCGGAATGCGGTGAGTGGAACACCCTGGAAGAAGTGGCGGAGGCACCGGCCAGCCCGCGTGCCGCGGCCGGCGCGCCCCCCACCGAGTCGCGGGTGGTGACACTCGCCGAGGTAGGGGCCGATGCCACGGCCCGCTTCGACAGCGGCCTGGCCGAACTCGATCGTGTCCTGGGCGGTGGTGTCGTGCCCGGCGCGGCCGTACTCATCGGCGGTGACCCGGGGATTGGCAAGTCGACGCTCCTGCTGCAGAGCAGTGCCTACCTGGCCGCGCGCCAGGCCGTTCTGTATGTCACCGGGGAGGAGTCCCTGAGCCAGGTCGCGCTGCGGGCCGAGCGCCTGGGCGTCGCCACGGAGAGCCTCGGGGTGGTGGCGGAGACCTGTGTCGAGAGTATTCTCGCCCATGCCCGGGAGCGGCGGCCGCGGGTGCTGGTGGTGGACTCGGTTCAGACCGTTTTCACGGAGACGCTGCAATCCGCCCCGGGTGCCGTGGCCCAGGTGCGTGAGAGCGCCGCGCGGCTGATCCGGTTCGCCAAGGAGACGGATACCACCCTGTTCCTGGTGGGGCATGTGACCAAGGAGGGCCAGCTCGCGGGGCCCCGCGTTCTGGAGCACATGGTGGATACGGTGCTCTACTTCGAGAGCGAGGGCGGCAGTCGCTTCCGCCTGCTACGCGCGGTGAAGAACCGCTTCGGCGC
>JAWOFB010000250.1:0-4142 GCA_046482445.1 Ectothiorhodospiraceae bacterium
GGTCAAGCTCGAGGATCCGCAGTTCTCGGGTCAGACCAAGGAGCGGCTGTCCTCGCGCGAGTGCGCCACCTTCGTCTCCGGCGTGGTCAAGGACGCCTTCAGCCTGTGGCTGAATCAGAACGTCACCACCGCCGAGGGCATCGTGCAGCTGGTGCTGGCCAACGCCAACCGCCGCATGCGCTCGTCGCGCAAGGTGGTGCGCAAGCGCGTGACCAGTGGCCCGGCCCTGCCTGGCAAGCTGGCGGACTGCACCGCCCAGGACCCGGCCCGTACCGAGCTGTTCCTGGTGGAGGGCGACTCCGCCGGTGGCTCGGCCAAGCAGGCCCGCGACCGGGAATACCAGGCGGTCATGCCCCTGCGTGGCAAGATTCTCAATACCTGGGAGGTGGACCCCGCGGACGTCATGGCCTCCCAGGAGGTCCACGACATCGCTGTGGCCCTGGGGATCGAGCCGGGTTCCGACGACCTCTCGCGGCTGCGCTACGGCAAGGTGTGTGTCCTGGCCGATGCCGACCCGGACGGTGCCCATATCGCCACACTCCTGTGCGCGCTGTTTCTCAAGCACTTCCCGTCCGTGGTCCGGGCCGGCCACGTGTTCGTGGCCATGCCGCCGCTGTACCGCATCGATGTCGGCAAGGAGACCTTCTACGCCCTGGACGAGCACGAGCGCGAGGGAATTCTGGACCGCATCCAGGCGGAGAAGCGCAAGGGCAAGATTGCCACGACGCGCTTCAAAGGGCTGGGCGAGATGAACCCGGTGCAGCTGCGCGAGACCACCATGCGGCCGGATACCCGGCGTCTGGTGCAGCTCACCGTGGATGCCCCCGAGGAGACCAACCGGCTCATGGACATGCTGCTGGGCAAGGGGGCCGCCAGTCAGCGGCGCAGCTGGCTGGAGGACAAGGGCAATATGGCCGAGGTCCTGGTTTAGTCTCAGCCGGGGCCACCGACTCGGGCGTCACGCGGCCTGGGTGGCTGCCGGCGGCATCCGTTCCAGGCGGCTCATGGACACGCGCAAGGCGTGAATCCAGCCCAGGAAACCCTGGCGGTAGAGATCCACCACGGTGGCGTCGTCAAGCTGATCCAGGGCCTTGAGATCCAGGACACGGAAGTCCTGGAGCATGTACTTGCGCCCCTGGCTGTCCAGCGCCTCGACGTCCCGGCGGACCAGCAGGTCCAGGGCCTGGAGTCGGTGGACGAACTCGCGCGTGCGCTCGGTCTGGTACAGGTACTGCTGACAGAAGCGCACGGCGTTTTGCAGCAGTTGGGACTGCTCGCCGTTGTCGTCGAACAGCGGCTGGCCCTCGCTGCCACCGTGGACGAAGCCCGGGTAGCTGTCGTCGATGCAGACACTGAACTGGTCCGTGTCCGAGCGCTGGTTCTGCAGCAGCGCGAACGGGTAGCGGCGGATGAAGGCAGGAACGTAGCGACCCGGCTGCCAGCGGCCGTCTTCGGTGACGAGGGCGTTGTGGCCCTTGCTCAGGCTGAGCAGCGCCACCGGCGCCGGCGCATCGTCCTCACCGGCGAAGACGATGGGATAGTCAGCGGCGGCCTCGAACAGCTCGGCCCCGGTCATGGGCACGAAGTTGATGCCACGGGCGAAGCTGCAGTCGCCCTGCAAACTTTTCAGCCGCAGGTCCGCGTGATCCTTGCTGCTCAGCCGGGTAACGCGGTTGTAGATGAGCATCTCGGCCATGACCGGCCTCCTGTTGTGGTTGTTCTGGCATCGGCGCCGGTGGCGGCCGATTCCTTCTCGGTCGGGACACTAGCCGGTAGGCGAGCGGATTTCAAAGCCTATTGCCGTGACGCGGTTGCGTGAGAGCTGGCAGGCTCTCCGGGAAACAGCGTAGTCACCCGTCGTTTTCATCCCGGGAGGGGTCGTGAGTGAGCTCGCCCTGATCCTCGTGGCCACGGTGCTGGTCAACAACCTGGTGCTGACGCAGTTCCTGGGTTTGTGCCCGTTCATGGGGGTCTCGCGGAAGCTGGAGACCTCCCTGGGCATGGCCCTGGCCACCGGTTTTGTGCTCACGTTGTCGTCCGGGCTGAGCTGGATCGTGAGCACGTGGGTGCTGGCCCCGCTGGGTCTGGAGTACCTGCGGACGATTGCGTTTATCCTGGTGATTGCGGCAGCGGTGCAGTTCACCGAAATGGTTGTACGCTACACGAGCCCGTTGCTCCATCGGGTGCTGGGTATCTTCCTGCCACTGATCACCACCAATTGCGCGGTTCTGGGCGTGGCGCTGCTCAATGTCCGCGAACAGCACAGCTTTGTGGCGTCGCTGCTCTACGGCTTCGGTGCTGCGGTCGGGTTTGCGCTGGTCTTGGTCCTGTTCGCCGGGTTGCGCGAGCGCCTGGCGGTGGCCGATGTCCCGGTGCCGTTCCGGGGTTCGGCGATCGCGCTGGTGACCGCCGGGATCATGTCCCTGGCGTTCATGGGCTTCTCGGGGTTGGTACAATAGGGGCTTCGGGAACCACGGGGGCTTCATGCTAGCGGCCATGGTCACAATCGGTTTGCTCGCCGCCGGCTTTGGCCTGGCCCTGGGCTATGCGGCGGTGCGCCTGCGTCCCGCCGCGGACCCCGTGGTGGAGGCCATCGACGCGCGGCTGCCCCAGACCCAGTGCGCGCAGTGCGGGTATCCGGGCTGCCGGCCCTATGCCGAGGCCATCGCCAAGGGCGAGGCCGGCATCAATCAGTGCCCGCCCGGCGGTGATGCCACCATCCGCGCCCTGGCGGATCTGCTGGAGGTCGAGCCCGAGCCCCTGGATACCCGCTACGGCGAGGCCAAGGAACAGGCGACGGTGGTGCGCATTGACGAGGCTCGCTGCATCGGCTGCACCCTCTGCATCCAGGCCTGCCCCGTGGATGCCATTCTGGGTGCCCCCCGGCAGATGCACACCGTCATCGAAGACCTTTGCACGGGCTGCGATCTGTGCATCGATCCCTGCCCGGTGGATTGCATCGAGCGCGTCCCGGTGGCGACCACCACGGACAACTGGCGCCGCCCCTTGCCGGTGAATACCCCCGACCGAGCGGCATGATCACCCGGCCTCCGCGTTTCGGTTTCCCGGGCGGGCTCCGGCTGCCCGGCCACAAGGCGGTTACCGCCGAGGCACCCGTAGGCCAGGTACCGCTTCCCGATGAACTGGTCGTGCCCCTGGCGCGCCACGGCGGTGATCCCGCCCGGCCCACGGTGGCGGTGGGTGACCGGGTGGACCGGGGCACGCGGATCGGCCGGCCGGCCGGCGACTTCAGCGCCGCGGTCCACGCCAGCAGCTCCGGCACCGTGACCGCCGTTGAGCAGCGGCCGGTACCGCATCCCTCGGGCCTGCCGGAGACCTGCGTGGTGATTGCCCCCGACGGCCTGGATACGGTGACCCCGGACGCGCCGGCGCCCATGCCGGACTGGCCCGCCGCCTCGCCGGCGACCCTGCGGCGCCGCATCGCCGACTGCGGCGTGGTGGGCCTGGGCGGGGCGGCGTTCCCGGCCGCCGTCAAGGTCACGCCGGGCAGCGAGCAGGAAGTGCAGCTGCTCGTGATCAATGCCATCGAGTGCGAGCCCTGGATTACCTGTGACGACCGCCTGCTGCGCGAGCGTGCCGACGAGGTCATTACCGGGGCGCGTATCCTGCGCCACGTCCTGGGGGCGGCCGAGGTGGTGGTGGCGCTGGAAGAGGACAAGGCGGCGGCACGGGATGCGGTGGCTGCCGCCCTGGACGCCGACGGTGACACCACCATTGCCCTGGCGCCGGTGCCGGTGCGTTATCCGGTGGGCGGCGAGAAACAGCTCATCCAGACCCTGACCGGGCACGAGGTTCCATCCGGCGGTCTGCCCCTGGATATCGGTGTGCTTTGCCACAACGCCGGCACCGCGGCGGCGGTAACCCGGGCGGTGGTCCACGGCGAGCCGCTGACCGACCGCGTGGTGACGGTGGCCGGAACCGGCGTGGGTGCGCCGCGGAACCTGCGCGCGCGCATCGGCACCCCGCTGGCGACGCTGGTGGCCGCTGCGGGCGGCTATCACGGCCGCGTGAATCGGCTGGTTATCGGTGGCCCCATGATGGGCTTTGCCGTCACCGACGATGCCGTGCCCGTGAGCAAGGGGTGCAACTGCGTGCTGGTGGGCGAACAAGAGGCCTTCCCG
>JAWOFB010000265.1:0-10797 GCA_046482445.1 Ectothiorhodospiraceae bacterium
CCACCGAGCGCACGGGTCCGAACCGCTCGACTGGACCGCTGGATCCGTAGCAACACAGTCGAGCGGTTCGGACCCGTGCGCTCGGTGGCACCGCAGCAGGTCTTCGAGATCGCCTTCGAGGGCCTGGCCCCGTCGGGCCGGCACAAATCCGGTGTGGCCCTGCGTTTTCCGCGCATCAGCCGCTGGCGCACGGATCTGGCGCCGGCGGCGGCCGACCGCCTGGCGGACGTGCACGCCCTGTTGCCGGAGTGACCGGGTGTGCTGACTTTTGAACGTGGTGCGGCCCAGGGATTGCCCCGGCTGCCGCGGCGCACCATAATCGAGCATCGCAATCGAGCACGCCTGTGCCGGCAGTGGAGCCATGCCCGAGGACACGTTTCGCACGCACGACGGCCTGCAGCTGACCGTCCAGCGCCTGGGCAGCGGTCCGCCATTGGTGGTGTTGCCGGGCTGGCTGGGGGCGGCCTCGGACTGGTCGCCGGTGGTCCAGCGCCTGAGCGATCAGTGCAGCGCGACCATCCTGGAGCCGCGCCCCCACGTGGCCAGCCAGCAACCCACCGTGACCGCCATGGCCGACGACTTGCACGCACTGTTGGCGGCCTTTGAGCTGGAACAGCCGCTGGTGCTGGGCCACTCCATGGGGACATCGGTGTGCTGGGAATACGTGGCGCGGTACGGCTGTGACGCCCTGGGCGGTCTGTGCCTGGTGGAGCAGTCACCACGGCTGATTACGGACAGCGACTGGACCCTGGGTCTGGGCGCCGCGTTCACCCCGGAGGCCAATCGCGCCTTCACGGACTGGCTGGCACGGGACTTTCCGGCCGCCGCCCTGGATCTCATGGACCGGGGTCGCGGTGCGCCCGCCGGCAGCGCGGCCGCGCGCCTGGCAGCCCTGTTCGCGGATAGCCGGCGCCGGCGCGTGGCGGCATTGCGCCCGGACCCCTGGATCCGGGCCTGGGAGAGTTTCGCCTGGCAGGACTACCGCGAGGTGCTGCCCCGGATCACGGTGCCTACGCTGCTGATCTACGGCGCGCGCAGTTTCTACGGCCGAGCCGTGGGCGAATACGTCCGCGACCGCATCCCCGGGGCACGCCTGGAGGTGCTGGAGGCCGCCGGACACGCCCCGCAGCAGGATGACCTGGCCGGCTTCGTGGCCGTGTTGCGTGGCTTTGTTGCCGAGCGGCACGAGGCATGGCAAACCACGGGTGAGCATTAGTACACTCACCGGTTTACCGACCAAAGGATCCGTCATGAGTGACGAGCCGTTGGTGGGGGTCATCATGGGGAGCCAGTCCGACTGGGAGACCATGAAGGCCGCCCACGAGACCCTGGAGCGTTTCCAGATCGCCCACGAGTGCCGCATCGTATCGGCCCACCGCACACCGCAGTGGCTGGCCGAATACGCCGGCGACGCCGAGGAGCGCGGACTGGAGGCCATCATTGCCGGCGCCGGCGGCGCCGCCCACCTGCCGGGCATGGTCGCCGCGCAGACGGTTGTGCCCGTGCTGGGTGTGCCGGTGGAAAGCCGCGCGCTAAAGGGGCTGGATTCGCTGTACTCCATCGTCCAGATGCCTGCCGGCGTGCCGGTGGGGACGCTGGCCATTGGCACCCCGGGTGCGCGCAACGCGGCATTGCTGGCCGTCGCCATGCTGGCCAACAGCCGTCCGGCGCTGCGCCAGGAATTGCGCGCCTTCCGGGAGCGCCAGTCCCGGGACGTCATGGAGACGCCCCTGTCGTGACCAAGCCCATTCTCCCCGGGGCGACCATCGGCATCCTGGGCAGCGGCCAGCTCGGGCGCATGAGTGCCTCCGCCGCCCGCCGCATGGGCTACCGCGTGCACACCCTGTCCCCGGATCGGGATACGCCGACGGGGCAGGTGGCGGACCACGAGGCCGTGGCCGCCTACGATGATCTGGATGCGGTGGCAGCGTTCGCGCGCGGGGTGGACGTGCTCACCTTCGAGTTCGAGAACGTGCCCGCGGCCACCACGGATTGCTGCGAGGGCATTGTGCCCGTGCGTCCGGCGGGCCGGGTGCTGCATGTCTGCCAGCATCGCCTGCGGGAGAAGCGTTTCCTGCACGACAACGGCTTCCCGGTGACACCCTACCGCGAGATTCCCGACCAGGCGGCCCTGGACGCGGCGGTGGCGGCGCTGGGGCTGCCGGCGGTGCTGAAGACCGCCGGTTTCGGTTACGACGGCAAGGGCCAGGTTGTGGTCCGCAGCCACGATGAGCTGGACGCCGCCTGGGCCAGCCTGGGCAGCGGCGAGGCGGTCCTGGAGCAGCTGGTGGATTTTGCCGGCGAGGTCTCAGTGATCGTGGCGCGCGGCCCGGACGGCGGCATGGCCGACTGGGGCGTGGTCGCCAACGATCACCGCGACCACATCCTGGATGTCTCCGTGCCGGAGGCCGCGGTGTCCTCGGCGGTGCGCGAACGCGCCGTGGCCGTGGCGCGCGGTATCGTCACCGCCCTGGACGTGGTCGGGGTACTGTGCGTGGAGTTCTTCCTGCGCCCGGACGGCGAGCTGCTGGTCAACGAGCTGGCGCCACGGCCCCACAATTCCGGCCATTTCAGCTTCGATGCCAGCGTTACCAGCCAGTTCGAGCAGCACGTGCGTGCCGTCTGCGGTCTGCCCCTGGGCAGCACCGCCTTGCTGGCGCCGGCGGCCATGGCCAATCTACTCGGTGACGTGTGGTCGGCGGGCACGCCGGACTGGGCAGCGGCGCTGGCGGACCCGCAGATCAAACTCCACCTGTATGGCAAAGAGCAGCCGCGCCCGGGCCGCAAGATGGGTCACCTGGTCGCCACCGGCGCGGATCGCGACGATGCCCGCCGCCGCGTCCTCGCCGCCCGCGACGCGCTCACGCCGTAACGACCCCGCAAGGAATCCCCGATCATGTGGTTCAAGAATCTGTGTCTCTACACCCTGGAGCAGCCGTTCGCCTTCGATGCCGAGGGCCTGGACGAGCGGCTGGCCCGGGAGGTCTTCCAGCCCTGCGGTCGTCTGGACCAGGAGTCCGGCGGCTGGGCGCCGCCGCTGGGCGACGACCACGGGCAGCTGGTCCACGCCACCGGGCCGTGCCTGATGCTGGCCCTCAAGGAAGAGAGCAAGCTCCTGCCCGCGGGCGTGGTGCGCGAGAGCCTGGACGAGCGCGTCCAGGCCATCCAGGCCCAGGAGGGCCGCAAGGTGCGCAAGAAGGAAAAAGACCGGCTGCGCGACGAGATCGTCATGGATCTGCTGCCGCGGGCATTCAGCCGCAGCCGGCGCACCTTTGGTTACGTGGATACCCAGAACCAGTGGCTGCTGGTGGATGCGGCCACGTGGAAAAAGGCCGAGGCGTTTACCGAACGGCTCCGCGATGTCCTGGGGACGCTGCCGGTGCAGCCGCCGGACACCGATACCGCGCCCCAGCGCATCATGACGCGCTGGCTCACCCACGACGGGCCGCCGTCGGATTTCACCATCGGCGACGAGTGCATCCTGGTGGACCCGGAGCTGGAGGGCGGCGAGGTCCGCTGCAAGCGCCTGGACCTGTCCTCCAGCGAGGTGCGCAATCACCTCAAGGCGGGTAAGCGCGTCGCGCGCCTGGCCCTGACCTGGCAGGACCGGGTCAGCTTCGTGCTGGACGCCGACATGAGTCTCAAGCGCATCCGTTTCCTGGATGCCGTCCAGGACGAGCGTGCCGAAACCGAAAGCCACTCGGACGCCGAGCGCTTCGACAGCGATTTCGCCATCATGAGCCTGGAGCTGGGGCGCCTGATCCCGCGCCTGCTCACCGTCATGGACGCCGGCGAGGGCGCCTGACGGCCGGGAACTTCATTCCTGGAGCATGGGTCGGAGTTCGGACCACACGTTGTCCAGGATGACGGGCTGGGCGGTTGCGCGCGGGTGGATGCCGTCGTCTTTCATGAGGCTGTCGTCGTCGGCGACATCGTCCAGGAGGCGCGGTACCAGGGCCACGTCCCGCTCGGCGGCGACATCGGTGTAGACCTGGCGAAACAGGCGGATGTAGCTGGAGCCGTAATTAGGGGGAATGCGGACGCCGGCGAGCAGCACGCGTGCGCCGTGCTCGCGCACGGCGGTCACCATCTGGTTCAGATTGCGCTGGATGGTTGCCGGGCTGGTTCCCCGCAGGCCGTCGTTGCCGCCCAGCGCAATGATCACGATGGCCGGGTCATGGCGTTCCAGGGCGCCGGGCAGTCGGCTCAGGCCGCTCCCGGTGGTGTCGCCGCTGGTGCTGGCGTTCACCGCCCGCCAGGCCGGTTCCTGCTGCTGCAGGCGCTCGTCGAGCCGAGCCACCCAGCCCTCGTCTCGGTCCATGCCGTAGGCTGCACTCAGGCTGTCGCCGAGGACCAGGACCGTCCGCTCGCCCGCCAGACCCGGGCCGGTAGCCAGGAACAGCAGTAATACCACAACGCATTGCAACGGGAGCAGTACAGGTATGGTCGCGGAACCGGCGGAAGCGGTCCTCCAGGCGCAGGATCTCGGCATGACATTCCCCGGGCCCGAAGGCCCCATTCGGCTGTTCGACGCGCTCAATCTTGCCATCGCCAATGGTGAGACGCTCGCCATTCTCGGCCCGTCGGGTTGCGGCAAGTCCACCCTTCTGGGACTGCTCGCCGGCCTGGACGTTCCATCGGCCGGGCGCGTATTCATCGGCGATACCGAGATGACGGCACTGGATGAAGATCAGCGGGCCCGGGTCCGTGGCCAGCGGGTGGGATTCGTGTTCCAGGCGTTCCATCTGCTCAGTGGCCTGACCGCGCTGGAGAACGTCATGATGCCCCTGGAGCTGGCCGGTGTGGCCGAGCCGGCCGTGGCGGCGCGTGAAGCGCTGGAGCGGGTGGGGCTGGGCCAGCGCACCGGGCATTACCCCAAGCAGCTCTCCGGTGGCGAGCAGCAGCGCGTCGCCATCGCCCGGGCCTTCGTGGGGCGGCCGCAGGTGCTGTTCGCCGACGAGCCCACGGGCAATCTGGACCGGGTGACCGGCGAGCACATCCAGGACCTGTTGTTCGCCCTCAACCGCGATCACGGCACGACCCTGGTGGTGGTCACCCATGATCCGGCCCTGGCGCAGCGCTGTCAGCGCGTGCTGCAGCTCGACGACGGCCGTCTGGTGGCCGCATGACGGCCGCCCGGCAGGGGTGGCGGTTGCTGCGCCGGGACTGGCGTGCCGGCGAGGTGCGTCTGCTCGCCACGGCCGTGATCCTGGCGGTGGCTGCCATCACGGCCGTGGCCTGGCTGGCGGACCGGGTGGCCGCGGGCGCCGAGAGCCGCGCCGCGGAACTGCTGGCGGCGGACCGGGTGGTGGCCAGCGACCGCGCCATCGACGGCACCGCCGTTGAGGCGGCCCGGGACCTGGACCTGGCCACCGCCCGCACCCTGAGTTTTACCAGCGTCGTCCTCGCCGGCGACGAGACCCTGCTGGTGGCAATCAAGGCGGTTACCGACGGCTACCCGTTGCGCGGCGCCCTGGAGACCAGTGACGCGCCGGGGCAGGACCCACGCACGGTCACCTCCGGGCCGAGCCCCGGGGCTGCCTGGGTGGATCGCCGCGTGCTGTTGCAACTGGGGCTGGAGCCCGGAGCGAGCCTGGACGTGGGCGCCACGGATCTGACGGCGGAACGCGTCCTCGTGCTGGAGCCCGATCGCGGCATGGGCTTTCGCAACTTCGCCCCGCGGGTGATGATCCACATGGACGACGTTGCCGCCACGGAGCTTGTTCAGGACGCCAGCCGTGTGCGTCACCGCTTCCTGGTGGCCGGGCCCCCGGAACGCATCGCCGACTGGGAGGCGCGGGTGGCGCCGACCCTGGAGGACGAGGCGGAGATCCGGCGTCCGGGCGAGGAAGACCGCGGCGTCGCCCGGGTCCTGGACCGGGCCGAACGTTTCCTGGGCCTGAGTGCGCTTCTCACCGTGGTGGTGGGCGGCGTCGCCATGTTGTTGACCATTCGACGCTACGCGGTGCGCCACCTGGACCGGGTCGCGATCATGCGCTGCCTGGGTGCCACCCAGCGCCAGATCCTGGCCCTGCTGACGTGGAAGCTGGTCTGGCTGGGGCTGGTGACGGGGTTGGCCGGGACAGTGCTTGGATATGTCGTCCACCAGCTCATGCTGACCCTGGTGGCGGATCTGTTGCCGGAACTCCCCGGACCCTCCGCGCGGCCAGCGCTAGTCGGCTTGCTCACGGCCCAGGTGATCCTGCTGGGATTTGCCCTGCCCACCGTGATCCGGCTCAAGCGCGTGCCGCCGCTGCGGGTGCTGCGCCGGGATCTGGGCGGTCAGGTTCACCGCGGTGTGGGCGTCTACCTGGGCGCCTTGGTGGCCGTGGCCGGGCTCATGGTCTGGCAGGCCGGGGATCTCCGGTTGAGCCTGTACGTGCTCGGCGCCGTGGCGGGGACACTGGTAGCCCTGGCCGGCGCGGCGGCGGCCGTCATCGCGGTGCTGCGCCTGGGGCGCGGACGCCGGGGGAGTGCCTCGCTGCTGGTATCGGGGCTCGTCCGCCGCCCGTGGACGGCGGCGATCCAGATCATGGCCCTGGGTCTGGGTCTCATGGCCCTGTTGCTGTTGACCCTGGTGCGCAACGATCTGCTGGATACCTGGCAGGACAGCGTTCCCGCGGATGCGGCCAACTACTTCCTGATCAATATCCAGCCGGACGACCGCGAGGCCGTGCGTGACACCCTGACGGAGGCCGGCGTCGAGCCGACGCTCTACCCCATGATCCGGGGTCGTCTGGTGGGCATCAACGAGCGGGACATCGAGCCATCGGATTTCGAGGATCCGCGCACGCAGCGCCTGGTCGAGCGTGAGTTCAACCTCTCCTCCCTGCGCGAACTGCCCGGCGACAATCGCGTTGTCAGGGGCGAATTCTGGCAAGCCGAGCCCGACGACCCGGCGCAGTATTCCCTGGAGGACGGCATGGCCGAGCGCCTGGACGTCAACGTCGGCGACGTGCTGCATTTCGACGTCGCCGGCACCCGCTACAGCGCGCCGGTGACCAACATCCGGGAGGTGCGCTGGGATAGCTTCAACGTCAATTTCTTCGCGGTCGCGGCGCCGGGTCTTCTCGACGACGCCCCCACGACCCTGATCACCAGCTTCCACCTCCCCAGCGAGGAGGACGGTCTGCTGGCCGAGCTGGTGCGGGAATTCCCGGGTATTACGGTGATCGACGTCAGCACCATTCTGGAGACGGTGCGCGGCATCATGGCCCAGGGCGCGCGGGTGGTGGAGGTGATGGCCCTGCTCACCCTGCTCGCCGGCGTGGTGGTGCTGCTGGCTGCCCTGCAGGTCACCCGCGAGGAGCGCCAGTTCGAGTCCGCCCTGCTGCGGGCCTTGGGCGCCCGCCGACGGTTGATCCGGCGCCTGGCGGTGACCGAGTTCCTGCTGCTCGGTGGTGTTGCCGGTCTTCTGGCCGGCGGCGGCGCGAGCGCCGCAGGGGTGGTCATCGGCCGCGGGCTGCTGGAGCTGGACTATCACTTCAATCCGTGGCTGCCGTTGGTGGGAGCCGTTGGCGGTGCGGCAGTGGTCACCGTCGCCGGATTGCTGGCGACGCGGCGCCTCTATCGTGTCTCCCCCATGCGGTTGCTCCAGGCTGCCGAGGACGCATAGGCGCCACTGTTGCAGTGCGGTACACTGCGCTTTAATGCGCCGCGGCTCAGGGGTGATCGGGTTGCCGCAAGGGTACTGTTTTGAAGACCTCCGCGAGGGTCTCGCGGCAGCGATGACGCGGACCGTGACCGACGCCGACCTCCGCGATTTCGCCGCTGTGAGCGGTGATACCAACCCGCTGCACCTGGACGAAGATTTCGCTCGGGAGACCCGCTTCGGGGGCCGTATTGCCCACGGCATGCTCGGCGGGGCCTTTCTCTCCGCTGTTCTGGGCACCCGCCTGCCCGGCCCCGGAGCGGTGTATCTGGAGCAATCCCTGCAATTCCGGGCGCCGGTGCGCATCGGTGATACGGTGGAGTCGCGTGTGACGGTGACGGAGCTCCTGCCCGAAAAGCGCATCGCCATGTTCCGCACCGAGTGCCGGGTGGCGGACAAGGTGGTGGTGGGCGGCGAGGCCACGATGCTGGTTCCGGGGCGGCAATGACCCGGCAAACCCGCGCGAAACCGCGCCGCGCGCCCGAGAACAACCCGATCACGACAGCTGCTGAAGCCGCGCATCTTACGCGGTATCGGTCGGCGGGTTACACGATTTGTGCAGTGCAGCGTCGCGCCCCTGTGGAACCGGTGCGCGGCGACCAGCGGGTGTCAGGAGGTCGGTAAGCATGAGCGATTTGTTCTCCCTGGAAGGCAAGCGCGGGCTGGTTGTCGGCGTTGCCAACGAGGCCTCCATAGCCTGGGCCTGCGCGCGGGCGTTTCGCGAACTGGGCGCGCAACTGGCCATGACCTATCTCAATGACAAGGCGCGGCCGCACGTCGAGCCCCTGGCGCGCCAGGTCGAGGCCGATCCCTTTGTGCCCTGCGACGTCCGCGAGCCGGGCCAGCTCGAGGCGGTGTTCGAGCGCCTGGAGCAGGACTGGGGCCGGCTGGATTTCGTGCTGCACTCCATCGCCTTTGCGCCGCTGGAGGATCTCCACGGACGCGTGGTCGATAGCAGCCGCGAGGGCTTCCTCCAGGCCATGGACGTCTCCTGCCACAGTTTCCTGCGCATGGCGCGGCTGGCGGAACCGCTCATGGACCGGGGCGGCACGCTGCTGACGGTGAGCTTCTACGGCGCCGAGAAGGTGGTCGAGGACTACAACCTCATGGGGCCGGTGAAAGCGGCGCTGGAGGCGAGTGTACGCTATGCCGCCGCCGAGCTCGGGCCCCAGGGGATTCGCGTGCATGCCTTGTCCCCGGGGCCGCTCAAGACCCGGGCCGCCTCGGGCATCCGGCGCTTCGACGACATGCTGGAGCGCAGCCGCGAGCGGGCGCCGCAGCACACCCTTGCCGATATCGAGGACGTGGGCGCGACGGCCGCTTTTCTCGTCGGTGACCGGGCGCGCTCACTCACCGGCAACGTGACATTCATTGACGCCGGCTACCACGTGGTGGGGTGACACGGCCAAAGGAGGCTGCTGCATGGGATACGCTGCGAGCATGACCCCGACAACCCATCGCCAGCTCGACCGGCTCCTGGCCCAGGCCCGGGGGTTGCCGGCCGTACGGGTGGCCGTTGTCCACCCGGTGGATGAACCCAGTCTCGAAGGCGCGTTGACCGCGCGCGACTACGGGCTCATCGAACCGGTTCTTGTGGGGCCGGAACGCAAGATTCGTCACTGCGCGGAAACCACGGGTCTGTCCCTGGACGGTGTCGAACTGGTCGACACCGAGCACAGCCATGCCGCCGCCGAGACAGCGGTGGCCATGGCCGCGCGGCACGAGGTGGCCGCCCTGATGAAGGGCAAGCTGCATACGGATGAACTGATGCACGCGGTGGTTGCCCGCGCGGGCGGGTTGCGCACGGGGCGGCGCATGAGCCATGTCTGGGCCATGGATGTCCCGACCTACCCGCGCCCGCTGCTGATTACCGACTCCGCGCTCAACATCGAGCCGGACCTGCTGACCAAGGCGGATATCGTGTCCAATGCCATCGACATGGCACGCGCGCTGGGCGTGGCCGAGCCGCGGGTGGCCATCCTGTCCGCCACGGAGGAGGTGAACCCGCGCATTCAGTCCACCATCGATGCCGCTTCGCTGTGCAAAATGGCAGAGCGCGGCCAGATCCAGGGCGGCCTGCTGGATGGCCCGCTGGGCTTTGACAACGCTATCTCCGAGGAGGCGGCGCAGACCAAGGGCATCCATTCGCAGGTCGCCGGCGTCGCGGATATCCTGCTCGCCCCGGACCTGGAGTCGGCCAACATGCTGGGCAAACAACTCCACTACCTGGCGTCCGCCGAGGCGGCGGGCATTGTCCTGGGGGCGCGCGTGCCGGTGGTGCTCACCAGCCGCGCCGACGACAGCTACGCGCGGGCGGCGTCGTGCGCCATCGCCCGGCTGCTGGTCGCCGATGCGGAGGCGCGGCAACAGGAGGTATCGTGACCGCACGCGACAGTCTGCTGGTGCTCAATGCCGGTTCCTCGAGCATCAAGTTCGCGGTCTACCCGTTCGCCGATCCCCCCGAAAACCCCACCTGGCGGGGCCGTGCCGAGGGATTGGGCGGGCAGAAGCCCTGTCTGCGGATACACGATCCCGAGGGCGCCGGGACCACATCGGAGCTCACCGAAGGGACCCACCGGGAGGCCCTGGAGCGCCTGCTGGCCTGGCTGGAGACAACCGTCGGCTATGCCAGCCTACGCGCCGTGGGCCACCGCATTGTCCACGGCGGTACACGCTTCCATGAGCCGGCACGGCTGACGGCGGACAATCTCGCCGCCCTGGAGGAACTCACCAGCCTGGCGCCGCTGCACCAGCCCCACAACCTGGCGCCGGCCCACCTGCTGGCGGAGCTGCGCCCCGAGCTGCCCCAGGTTGGCTGCTTCGATACGGCCTTCCACCGCAGCCAGCCGGCGGTGGCCCAGCGCTTCGCCATCCCGCGCGAGTGGACGGACGACGGTGTGCTGCGCTACGGCTTCCACGGCCTGTCCTACCAGGCCATCGAGCGCCAGCTGGCCGCCGAGCACCCGGATTTGCACGCGGGTCGCGTGGTGGTAGCCCACCTGGGCAACGGCGCCAGCCTCTGCGGTTTGATGCAGGGGCAAAGCATCGCGACCAGCATGGGGTTCACGGCGCTGGACGGGCTGCCGATGGGACAGCGCTGCGGTGCCCTGGATCCGGGTGTGGTGCTGTATTTCCTGGAGCAGGGG
>JAWOFB010000295.1:0-13301 GCA_046482445.1 Ectothiorhodospiraceae bacterium
CGATGTCAACATCGAGGACATTCGCTGTCCCCATGACCGGTATGGCAGGAAGAGCATCGCCGTACTGAAAACGAATAAAAAAGCGCCGTCCCCAAAATCCAATTAATCAGAGATTTCTCAATCTTTTGCGATTGGAAATCACCGATCGCGAGACGCATGGCACGCCGCTTGCTAAACCCTTATGGACGCACATGACAACCCCGACGGCTGCGACCGCTCGATTCATCACAAAAGGGAGACCTTTCATGCACAGCATTCCCGATTCGCCGGGACAACGCTTTCGGGCGGCCGTCGAAGCCGAGCAACCTCTCCAGGTGATGGGGGCGATCAACGCCTACCACGCGGTGATGGCGACCGAAGTCGGCTATAACGCGCTCTACGTCTCCGGGGGCGGCGTTGCCGCCGGTTCGCTCGGCTTGCCGGATCTGGGCATCACCGCGCTCGACGATGTGATAACGGATGTGAACCGGATCACCGACGCCGTGGATACACCCGTCCTGGTGGACGCCGATACGGGTTTCGGTGGCGCGTTCAACATCGCCCGCACCGTGAAATCGCTCATCAAGGCTCGAGCGGCGGGCTGCCACATCGAGGACCAGGTCCAGACCAAGCGCTGCGGTCACCGACCGGGCAAAGCCATTGTCTCCGAGCAGGAGATGGTTGACCGGATCAAAGCCGCCGTGGATGCGCGGACGGACCCCGGCTTCGTCATCATGGCGCGCACTGACGCTCTGGCCGTCGAGGGCCTGCAGGCGGCGGTCGATCGGGCCGGCGCCTATCTCGAAGCGGGCGCCGACATGCTCTTCCCGGAGGCCATCACCGAACTCGAGATGTACCGCGCCTTCACGCAGGCCGTGGACGTGCCGGTCCTGGCGAACATCACCGAGTTCGGCGCCACGCCGCTGTTCGATCGCGATGCGCTGGGCAGCGTTGGCGTTGGCTTGGTGCTCTATCCACTCTCGGCATTCCGGGCCATGAACGCCGCCGCGCTGAACGTGTACCGAACGGTGCGGGCTGAAGGGAGCCAGGCAAGCGTTGTGGATCAGATGCAGAGCCGTGCCGAGCTCTACGACTTTCTGGGTTACCACGCGTACGAACAAAAGCTTGATGAACTCTTCAGCACGGAGAACAACCAATGAGTGCACAAACCACAGCACCAAAACCCAAAAAGTCGGTCGCCCTCTCCGGCGTCACCGCCGGCAACACCGCCCTTTGCACTGTCGGCCTGACCGGCAACGACCTCCACTACCGCGGCTACGACATTCTCGACCTGGCCGAGAATTGCGATTTCGAGGAAACCGCTCACCTGCTGGTCCACGGGCGCCTGCCCAACGCCAACGAGCTGACTCGCTACCGGGCGGAGCTCAAGCGCCTGCGCGGTCTGCCCGACCCGGTCAAAAAGGCACTGGAGCAGATGCCCGCCTCCGCTCAGCCAATGGACGTGATGCGCACCGGTGTCTCGCTGCTGGGCTGCACGCTGCCCGAGAAAGACGATCACAACGAGGCAGGCGCCCTGGCGATCGCGGATCGCCTGCTGGCGTCACTCGGGTCCATGCTTTTGTACTGGTATCACTTCAGCCACAACGGCCGTCGCATTGAAGTCGAAACCGACGACGACTCCATCGGTGCCCATTTCCTGCATCTGCTCCACGGACAGGCACCGTCCGCGGCCTGGGAGCGGGCCATGCACACCTCGCTCACGCTCTACGCCGAGCACGAGTTCAATGCCTCGACCTTCGCCGCGCGCGTGATCGCCGGAACCGGATCGGACATGTACTCGGCGATCACCGGGGCGATCGGCGCACTGCGCGGTCCCAAACACGGCGGTGCAAACGAGGCGGGCTTCGCCATCCAGCAGCGCTATAACAACGCCGACGAGGCCGAAAGCGACATCCGCGAACGCGTAGCCAATAAAGAAGTCGTGATCGGTTTCGGCCATCCGGTCTACACCATCAGCGATCCCCGCAATGAGGTGATCAAGCGCGTGGCGCGGGAGCTTGCGGAGCTCAGTGGCAACACCCGCATGTTCCGTATCGCCGAACGCATCGAGAGGGTCATGGGTGAATCGAAGAAGATGTTTCCCAATCTCGATTGGTTCTCGGCCGCGGCATTCAACGCCATGGACATCCCAACGGCGCTTTTCACCCCGCTTTTCGTGATGTCGAGAACGTCCGGCTGGGCGGCGCATATCGTCGAGCAGCGTCGGGACAACAAAATCATTCGGCCCAGCGCCAACTATATCGGTCCCGACAATCTGACTTTCGTGCCGCTCCAAGAGCGCGACTGATCGCCATTCACCACCAGGAGCCCCACCCATGACTGCAACGGACCAAGTCCTCGTCGACATCGCCGACTACGTAATGGACTACCCCATTGACCGAACCATCGCCTTGGAGACCGCCCGGAACTGCCTGATCGATACCCTCGGCTGCGGGCTGGAGGCGCTGGAGTATCCCGCCTGCACCAAGCTACTGGGTCCGGTGATTCAGGGCACGAGCGTGCCCAACGGCACCAAGGTGCCGGGCACGCAGTTCCAGCTCGACCCCGTCCAGGGTGCCTTCAACATCGGCGCCATGATTCGGTGGCTCGACTTCAACGACACCTGGCTCGCCGCCGAGTGGGGGCATCCCTCCGACAACCTGGGCGGCATCCTCGCAGCCGCCGACTGGCTGTCACGAGCGGCCGTGGCGGAGGGCCGGCCCCCGCTGACCATGCGCGATGTATTGATCGGCATGATCAAGGCGCACGAGATCCAGGGCGTCATCGCGCTCGAGAACTCATTCAACCGGGTCGGGCTGGATCATGTCGTGCTGGTGAAAGTGGCCACGACGGCCGTTGTCGCCGAAATGCTCGGTCTCTCGCGCGACGAGGTCATCAACGCGGTATCCCTGGCCTGGGTGGATGGCCAGCCCCTGCGCACCTACCGACATGCCCCCAACACCGGGAGTCGCAAGTCGTGGGCTGCCGGTGATGCCACGGCTCGCGGTGTCCGCCTGGCGCTCATGGCGAAAACCGGCGAAATGGGCTATCCCACAGTGTTAACGGCACCAACCTGGGGCTTTTACGACGTGCTCTTCAACGGCGAACCGTTTACCTTCCAGCGCCCCTTTGGTAGCTACGTCATGGAGAACGTGTTATTCAAGATCAGTTTCCCTGCGGAATTCCATGCCCAGACCGCAGTGGAAGCGGCCGTGACCCTGCACCGCCGGCTCGCGGACGCGGGCAAATCATGGGCCGACATCAAGCGTATCAACATCCGCACCCACGAGGCCTGTATCCGGATCATTGACAAGCATGGGCCACTCAGCAACCCCGCGGATCGGGATCACTGCGTGCAGTACATGGTGGCGGTGCCATTGATCTTCGGCAATCTCACGGCCCGCGACTACGAGGACAGGGCCGCAGCCGACCCACGCATCGATGCCCTGCGCGAAAAGATCGCCTGCGTCGAGGATCCGCAATTCACGGAGGACTACCTCGACCCGCAGAAGCGCTCCATTCCCAACGCCCTGACCATTGAGCTGAACGACGGCACCGTGCTCGACGAGGAAGTGGTCGAGTATCCGATTGGGCACAAGCGCCGTCGGGAGGACGGTATTCCGCTGCTGGAGGACAAGTTCCGCGCCAACCTGGCACGTCGCTTCCCGCCCCGTCAGCAGCGCACGATTCTTGATGTCTCACTGGATCAGGCAACGCTCGAGGCAATGCCGGTCAATGCGTACGTGGACCTGTACGTCATCTGATCCCAATAACGATGGTGGAGGAGAAGCCCCATGCACTATCAAGACGTTTACGAGGAATCCGTACGCGATCCGGAGGGCTTCTGGCGGCAGGTCGCCACAAAGCTTGACTGGTTTGAACAACCGGACACGATTCTCAGCCGTGACGAGCAGGGCATTAACCGCTGGTTCGCCGGCGGCCGCCTGAATATGGCCCACCTTGCGGTGGATTATCATGTCGATCACGGGCGCGGCGAGCAGACTGCTGTCATCTACGACTCGCCGGTAACCGGGCGTCAACGCTCCATCACCTACCGCGAATTACGCGACGAGGTGGCACGCTTCGCCGGCGGTCTGCGCGGTCTCGGTGTGGAGTGCGGCGATCGCGTGGTGATCTACATGCCGATGATCCCGGAGGCCCTCGTCGCCATGCTCGCCTGCGCCCGTCTCGGGGCGATTCACTCCGTGGTCTTCGGCGGTTTCCAGCCCCACGAACTGGCCCTGCGCATCGACGATGCCAAGCCCCATGTGCTCGTGACGGCGAGTTGTGGGATCGAGGTCTCCCGGGTGCTGCCGTACAAGCCGCTGGTCGATGAAGCCTTGCGGGTGTGTGAGCATCCGCCGGCTGCCACCGTGGTGCTTCAGCGACCCGAATGCGAAGCCACCATGCAGGCGGACGGCGGCGCAACGACGGATGTCGACTGGAACCGGTTGATGGCCGACGCTACGCTGGCCGACCCGGTTCCTGTGGACGCCACCCATCCGCTCTACATCCTCTACACCTCGGGCACGACCGGGAAGCCCAAGGGGGTTGTTCGCGACACCGGCGGCTATGCCGTTGCGCTGAACTACAGCATGGACGCGGTGTATAACCTCGATCCGGGCGATGTCATGTGGACGGCCTCGGACGTGGGCTGGGTGGTTGGTCACTCCTACATCGTCTACGCACCGCTCATCCACGGCTGCACAACGGTAGTCTACGAGGGCAAACCCGTGCGCACGCCAGACGCCGGGGCCTTCTGGCGCATGATCGCCGAACATCGGGTCAAGACATTCTTCACCGCTCCCACCGCCTTTCGGGCGGTCCGCAAGGAGGATCCCGACGCGGCGCTCATGGCCGGGCACGACCTGTCGTGTTTGCAGGCGGTCTATCTGGCCGGCGAGCGTCTTGATCCATCCACGTATGAATGGATCAAGACCATCACGGGGTTACCGGTAATCGATCACTGGTGGCAGACGGAAACGGGTTGGCCGATTGCCGCCAACCCCATGGGCATCGAGCCACATCCCGAGAAAAGCGGGTCGGCAGCCCTCCCCGTGCCCGGCTACCAAATCGCGATTCTGGACGACACCGGCACCCCACAACCCCCGGGCATACAGGGCAACATCGCGCTCCGCATGCCACTGCCCCCCGGCTGTCTGCCGACCCTTTGGGGAGACGATGACCGCTTCCGCGCGTCCTACCTCACGAACTTCCCCGGGTATTACGACACGTCCGACGGCGGTTACATCGATGACGATGGCTATCTGTTCGTCATGGGACGGATGGACGATGTCATCAATGTCGCCGGTCATCGCCTGTCGACCGGGGAGATGGAAGAGCTGATCGGTGGTCACGCGGCCGTGGCCGAGTGTGCCGTGGTCGGCATCGCCAATGAGCTCAAGGGCGAAATGCCGATGGGATTCGTGGTCCTCAAGGAAGGCCAGTCCATTGACCCGGATGCGCTCGAAACCGAACTCATGGCGATCATTCGCAACCAGATCGGCGCTATCGCCAACCTGCAAGCGGTTGCCGTCGTCGACAAGCTGCCGAAGACCCGCTCAGGCAAGATCCTGCGCAAGTCCATTCGCCAGTTGACCCGCGAGCGCGATGTACCGATTCCGTCCACGATCGAGGATCCATCCAGTCTGGAGGAGATTCGCGGGGCCCTGGAGGCCAAAAAGGTCGGTTGCTATGGCTAACACGCTTGCAAGTTGAAGAGGGATGGTGCTCGAGCGCGACCGCTCGCCGGCAGAGAGCCCGCGGGCCGGTGTCGCTCGGGCAGCGATCCCGCTGCCGCCGTCGCCACGAGGCACGCTCATCACCTGCACCCGTGGCAGCAACCACCGACCCCGTGACGCAGAGAAGGTTCGTGAACACATCGCCACTCGCCCCTGGACCGGGGACGCCGGCCTTTACTCGATGGCAGACAGGTACGCCCGCGTGAGCGATAGTAACTCTTGCTGGGCCTCCTTGAACTCCAAGCCCAGGATCAACCGGTCCTTGGCGGGTACCTGCCGGCGTCGCACCACAGCCGTGACACTCGGCGGGGTGGCCACACCCGGTAGATAGGCCCATACGCAGAGTTCATCACCCTGTTGCACGGCATCTGCATTCAGACCAAGCAGGTCCACACGGCACCCGGTCTCGCTGATGTCCGTCAACGCGGCCTGTATGACATCCCCCTGAATCTCCACGCGAGCGGCAGCGCAGCAAGGCAGACGTGGCGCCGAGCGAACAGCTTGCTCCGCAACATCCTCCGGCCAGTCAAGATACAGGAGGGTCTCCGGCATCCGTTGAACGGACAGAACAGACGATCGAAAGCCAAGCGCCACGCCGTTGAGCAAGAATCGGGCAATGGCGATCTCGCCGGCGCTGAAGTTCATGCGTTCGATACGATCTTCCTGCCGCGACCCGTTGCGAACGATAATATACCGTTGTTCGGACTGTCCGACGTACCGGGTCAGGATCTTGGTCTTACTATTGACAGCCTGAATCTGGATCTCGTGGGCCGGCCGCAAATCGAGCCGGCGTGACCGCCGATCAGAACTGGCATCTGACCCCCAACTCCCCTCCGAGTCCATGACACTCCCCTCTATCGCCACGAGTTCAATCCCGAGGCCCCCCGGTTAATAACGACCAAAGGCCAATACAAGCGCGACAACGCCCTGGCGTAACGCGTCAAGACTTAGTCTTCGGCTCCGACAGTGCGGGATACGTACGATTATACGCACCCAATCATCGCGTCCGTTCGGCCCAGGGGCTTGTTACTCGGCCTGCAATTCGGCGTCACGAAGGCGATCGTAGACATCCGAACCAAAAACCTGCGGATTATCGGGCATCGCCAGGTCGGAGGCTGTCTCGCCGTCCGGCGTGGTGGCCGTCGGATCGGCGCCCAACTCCAGCAGTGCCGTTACCATCTCCGGCGTGTTGTAGCGCGCCGCGAGCATCAGTGCCGTACGCCCCGCATCGTCCCGGACACGCCACTCCGCGCCCTTGTCCAGCAGCAGCCTGAGCCGGTCGGGTCGATTGAATTGGGCAGCAACCAACAGCGGCGTGCGGCCCTGGTGGTCCTCGGCATCCAGCGCCGCGTCATGCGCCAACAAGGTCTCTACCAGGGACACCCAGTAGTGGCCATCGGCACCCCGCAGTGTCTCCTGCAGCGCCGCGCCGTCCAGCGCCGCAGCCCACATCAAGGGCGTCCAGCCCTTGTGGTCACTCGCATCCACGGTTGCGCCCCGTTCAAGCAACGCATCGGCCACCGTGCCCTTATCGTGGCGGATCATGGGCTCGTGGGCGCCCAGCCGCGCCGCGTACATGAGCGGGGTCACTCCCTGGTCATCACGCGCGGCGACGTCGGCACCATGATCAACCAGTGACGCCACCATGGCAGCGTCATTATCCCGGGCGGCAAGCATCAGGGGCGTCCGTCCAGCTCCGTCGGTTGCCTCAAGCGAGGCCCCGCGTTCAATCAACGCCTCGGCGACAGCGGGCTCGTTGCGCCGCGCCGCCAGCATCAGCGGCGTCTGCCCTTCAGCGTCGCGTGCATCGATCTCAGCGCCCTTCTCGAGCAGGAACTCAGCCATCGCGGCGTTGCCGCGCAGGGCAGCGTGCATCAGCGCCGTGCGCTCGTTCACGTCGCGCGCCCCCACGTTGGCGCCCCCGTCTACGAGCAAATCTGCAATGGCAGGCTCCGTCTGCCCAGCCGCATACATCAGTGCCGTTTGCTGCCCGATTCCCGTATGTTCGGTTACGTCAACACCGCTTTCGATAACCGTCTCAACATCCTCCAGTTCACCGCGCCCGATGGCCTCGAATAGGCGATTCCCCGGGTCACGCCCCTCCTGCGTGGCCTCATTCGCCCGGCGTACCAGGTCATCACACGTGAATCCTTGGTTAACTAGATAGTTCGTTGCATTCAGAGGATCATAGGCGGACCGAATTTGCTCCATTGTTCCGGTCCAGTGATTCCGTAAATAAACACCACAGTCCACCTCCGGCCCCTTACTTAGGCCTATCCCACTGACGTAGACATACGTTGTCCCGTTTGCCTCATCCTCTTCATCAGGATCGGTCTTCTGGATCGTATTCTCAAGCTGCTTGTAATCACCATCCGCTTGTTCGTAGAAGAATCGCTGCCGACTCCCCCCGGGATAAGGCAGTTGTGATATAAATATGCCGTGCACCGGCATATCGTAGATCCCCATCTCGCCCGTTCGCTCGGGCATCTCACCACCGCGGACGCCGTAAATCACGTGCACCGGCCCGGTGTAGCCCTCGGGTAACAAATAGATCTCCGTCGCCTCACCCGTCGCCTCGACCAGGTCGTCCGGATTGGTATCGGCCAAAACCGGCCACGCCGCAACCATCAGAATGCCGCTCAATACCAACGTTCGCGTCATCGGAAAAGCTCGCTGTAAAGGTCCCGATAGAACGCTCGTGCCGGCCCAAGCGCCGCACCCAACCCGGTCGAATGGCCGGCATTGGGGTTAAGGTCGCGATACTCCTTGTTCCAAGCCTCCACCGAGCGATAGCGCGCATCATCAAGGTGATGGCCGCCGAGCCATCGCTGCCCGGGGTCAAGCTCCGCTACCTGATTGTCGAATCGCCCCGAGGCATTCAGACCAATCCGCACCGCGTTCGTGAGCAAGTTGCTGTTAGCTCGAGAATCACCAAGCTGCGTATACGCAGTACCTGATCGCACGTGCCCACCGACGAAGATAGCCCGGCCATCCAGATCCCGAATCAGGACCTCATGGTTGGGGTAGGCATTCCCCCGCAGATTAGCGATGAAATCCAGAATCTGCCGTTGCCCGTCGAAAATAAAAGCTAGTTCATAGTGGACATGAATCGAGGGAACGAAGCTCGACCCCAGCCACTCGGCCGACCATTCCGAAAGAGGAACCGCGTGGTTCGTACCGCGGTAGCGACCGCTGATCCACGCGACATGAACCCCGTCCGACCCGTTAACAAACTCCTTCCACTTGATCTCTTCCTCAGGGCCGTGATCCGTGTACTCGTACTCCAATCCAAAGTGAGGTTGGACCGACTCGTCAGAATCAATGTGCCGGTGCGCTATTTGGCCTTTTGCGAGGTCAATGTCCATCGAATAGTAGATGCGGGAGGTGACCTTGTCATTGGGTTGTGTGGAAAACCCACGGTCATCCCCCCGGAACCACAAACCCTCCTCTTCAAACGACTCATCGGGGTGGAAGGAGCGGATCGTGACCTGATACCGCGACGGCACAGCAGAAATGGAAGGAAACATTGCAGGCATGGCGCCCTCCTTTGCGCGTTGTGGTCTTAGTATCCTAGAGAGATTACGAACGGGGAGATCATCGCGTCAATAAGAGCAGTCGGTGCCGCCATCAGGGCCATGCTCAAGGCAACAGCAGCAGCGCGAAGGTGTAACCGCAGGCAACCTCCAGCGTCCGCTCGAACATTGACGCTTCCAAGCTCGTGAGAGGGACGATCGCAGTGCGCGCGAGGTGTAGCCACACCCGGCACTGACCCTGCATCCTTTGCAGAAACCCTGGCTGCAGGCGTGCGGGACGGAGCTGGGGTCCGTGCGCCAGCGCGGGGCACGCCATCAAAAAGGGCACGAAGGTTCGTACCCGGAGGTTTTCGCTGCCGCCAGGAGCCCTTAGGCCGGAGGAACTGGACTTTTATGGTGCCGGTGGACGGAATCGAACCGCCGACCTACTGATTACGAATCAGTTGCTCTACCGACTGAGCTACACCGGCTAACTGGTTGGAGCGCGGAGTATAGCGGAACGGGACCGGGGGTCACAACGGTGGGTCATATCTCGCGTCGGCCCTCTTGCCAGCGATGGCCGGCGTCGTCCAGGTAGGCCTCGAGGCGTGCAATGACCTCGTCCACGCGGTCGTTGGGGCCGCGGACGCCGAATTCCAGCTCAAAATCCGGCGGGCACCAGCGTGGTAGGCAGGACAGGCGCACTTCCGGATAGCCGTCCGTGAGTTCCTCCATAAAGGGGATGGCGTGGCTCTCGCGCAGGCCGTACACCGTGAGCGTGCGTTCCTTGCGATGGCCGGCCGCGTTGAGATGACCGTAGTGGTGGTCCAGGACCCACTCGATCATGGGCCAGGCCATGTTGGGAAAGCCCGGAACGAAATGGTGATGCCCCAGGGTGAAACCGGGCACCCGGTTGACGGGGTTCGGGATAAGGCCGGCACCAGCGGGGAACTGGATCATGCGCCGGCGCTCGGGGGTGAGGTCGTCACCGAACTGGCTGCGGATGAGCTCCAGGCCCTCCGGGTGATCCGCCAGCTCCAGGCCCGCGGCCGCAGCAGCACACTGACGGGTGCGGTCGTCGGGTGTACCGCCGATGCCGCCGAAGCTGAAGACCGCGTCAGCCCCGGCCAGGCTCTGCTCCAGTGTCCGCGTCAGGCGCCCGGGATCATCCCCCAGGAAGCAGGTCCAGGCCAGTTCCAGGCCGCGCGCGTCGAGCAGTTCGATCACCTTGGCCATGTGCCCGTCCCGGCGCTTGCCGGATAGCATCTCGTCGCCAATAATCAGGGCCCCGAAGCCGGACGGGTCTGCGGGCTGGGTCATGCTGGTTCTCCGCTCAGGCGCGTTCGCTGTCGAGCAGCCTGGGGAGCTGGTCCAGGCTGCGGATTTCCTCGTGCTCGACCATGGGCACGTCCTCCGGCCACCGTGCTCCGGAGCGATTGAGCCAGATGGCGCGCAGGCCGTGTTGGGCGGCGCCGCTGACATCGGAGACGGGGTCGTCGCCAACGTGGATGAGGCGCTCCATGGGGACGCCCGCACCGCGGGCGGCAGCCTCGAACATGGGCCGCTCGGGCTTGGCCACGCCCACGTGCACCGCCGAGAACGAGGCCACGAAGTAGTGGCCCAGGGCAAGGCGGTGGATGTCGGCGTTGCCGTTGGTCAGGGCGACCAGCGGGACGCGCCGGTACAACCCCTCCAGGACCGGACGCGCGTCGGGGTATAAGTCCACACGATGCCGGGCATCGATGAAGACCTCGAACGCTTCCTTGGCGGCGTCGCGCGAGACCCCGGTGGCGCGCGCGGCGTGCTCGAACGTGCGCAGGCGCAGTGCGGAGACATTGTGCTGGAGCTTTGGGTAGCGCGCGGCCATCTCGTTGCGCAACCGGCGCATCGCCTCCGGCGGAAACGCCGCGGCGAGCGTTGGGTAATGCTCGCAGAGATACTCATGCGTCAGGCGCTCGGCCTCCTCCAGGACGCCGTCCAGTCGCCACAAGGTCTCGTCCAGATCCAGGCTCAGTGCCCAGCTCATCCGCGCGACTCCTCGGTGGCACGCCAGACACACGGGCCGCCGGCGGCCTCGTCCAGGCGCTGCAACCACGCCTCGTGGGCGGCGCGTTCATCGGCACCGGCAGCGACGACGCGCAGCCGCGGGCGGTTCGGGTCCACTGGCCGCGGCGCGTGGCCGCCAGGACCGGCACCGTCCGTTTCCTCGTCACTGTCCAGGGACAGTGTGACCTGGCCGCCGGTCATGGCCAGGTAGACGTCGGCAAGGATTTCCGCGTCGAGCAACGCGCCGTGGAGCTCACGCTGGGTGTTGTCCACCTCGTAGCGCTTGCAAAGGGCATCCAGGGTATTGCGCTGGCCCGGATGCATGCTGCGCGCCATGACCAGCGTATCGGTGATACTGCAGCAGTCGGCGAGCGCCGGGAAATCCCGCTCGAGCAGCGCGAACTCGTGATCGATAAAGCCCACGTCGAAGGGCGCGTTGTGGATGACCAGATCCGCGCCGTGGATGAACGTAAAGAACTCGTCGGCGATATCCGCGAACCGGGGCTTGTCCGCGAGATACTCGTTGGTGATGCCGTGGACCTCGACGGCGCCCTCGTCCACCTCGCGCTCCGGATTCAGGTAGACATGATAGGTGCGGCCAGTGGGTCGCCGGCCCTCGACCTCCAGGGCACCAATCTCGATGATGCGATGCCCCTGGGCCGTCTCCAGCCCGGTGGTCTCGGTATCGAGCACAATCTGGCGCATGGTTGACATCCTCCTCGAGCGCGGGGTGCGTCAGGCGTTGTTCAGCATCTCGTCGATGCCGCGGTTGGCCAGGTCGTCGGCCGTCTCGTTGTGTTCGTGGCCGCTGTGACCGCGCACCCAGCGCCACTCCACCTCATGCCGCTGAGCCTCGGCGTCCAGGACCTGCCACAGGTCGGCGTTTTTCAGCGGTTTGCGCGAGGCGGTCTTCCAGCCGCGCTTTTTCCAGTTGGGCAGCCACTCCGTGATCCCCTTGTGCACGTACTCCGAATCCGTCACCAGAACCACCTGACAGGGCTGCTGCAACGATTGCAGGCCACGGATCGCTGCCGTGAGCTCCATGCGGTTGTTGGTGGTCTCCCGTTCGCCGCCGTAGAGCGTCTTCTCCTGACCATCGCAACGCAGCAGGGTACCCCAGCCTCCGGGGCCCGGGTTGCCGCGGCAGGCGCCGTCGCTGTAGATCTCCACCTTTTTCATGGATGCTTCCGTCGTTGTCGTTCACTGAAAGGGGCACGAACGCCAGCGTCGCCGGGACACCGGCGGGCACCGGGCGGGCGCGCAGGAGTTCACCGGCGGGGATGGCGCGCACCATGCGTTTGCGGCTGAGCTGGGCGTAGACACCCCCCAGTCCCGGCCAGCAGCGACCGCCAAGGCGCTCCAGCGGCGCCAGCCGCTGTTGCATGCGCTCGCTCTGAATCGGCGGACCGAACAGCAGGCGGCGATGACAGCGGTGTTCCAGCCCAAGCACCTGACACCATTCGCGCAGGCGGGAGCAGGTGTAGTACTGCCCGGCCCAGGGCACGGACCCGCCCCGCGGGGATCCGGCAAGCCGCCTCAAGCCCCAGAGACTCAATGGATTGAAGCCGAGAATGAGAAGGTGGCCTTCCGGAGACAGGATCCGCGCAGCCTCCCGCAGGAGTGCGTACGGCTCGGCCCCGAACTCCAGGCGGTGAACGATGATCACCGTGTCCACGCTGTCACTGGGGAACGGCAGATCGTCGTCCCAGGCGCGCACATCAAGCCCTGGCCCCGGCGCTGCATCCACGATCCACTGGCGAACGGCCCCCGGCACATCCAGGGCAGGCGGATCGCCGGCCGCCCCGAGCTGTGCCACCAGACCGGGACGCAGGCCCGACAGCAGGCCCGCCACGGTTTCCTGTTCGGCCTCCGCTACGCGCCGGCCGAGAGGCGTTCGGAACCAGGCCTGGAGTGCCTCGCTATCGATCATGGGGCCGGTCTCCGTGACAAAGCTATCTTGGAAACCCTATTCAGCACAGGCTTAAGGGTGTCGGAATTAGTTAGGTTGAATCGCGACCAGCTG
>JAWOFB010000309.1:0-6195 GCA_046482445.1 Ectothiorhodospiraceae bacterium
GCTGGCTGTGCCGGCGGGCCGTCGGAATCACCCGACGGTCCGGCGAACGACATGAACGAGGCGATCGACGAAGCGCTGGCCGAGCGCGAGAACGAGCGGGCTGAGACGCGGGACGACGGCGGCCAGGATGACGAAGCGGGCGAGCCTGTCCCGGAAGCGGTGGGTCGCGCGCTGGTCCCCGAGGCGGACACGGCCGCGGCGCCCGAGGACGATGCCGAGCGGTTCGACATTACAGCCCCGGAGCTGGAGGCCCAGCAGTTCTTCTCGGCGCTGGTGGATGGCACCGAGTACAACGTGGTGGTGCATCCGGACGTGGAGGGCACGATCAGTCTGACCCTCCGTGATGTCACCGTGCCGCAGGTCATGCGCACGGTGCGCCAGATCTACGGCTACGAGTACCAGGAGACGGATGCCGGCTACCTGGTGCTGCCCCGCGAGCCACAGACCCGGATCTATCGACTGGATTATCTCAACGTGGACCGCACCGGCACGTCCAACACGCGCGTGAGTTCCGGAGGGCTCACCGGCAGTGATGGTGACGGCGGCAGCGGAGGCTCCGGTAGCGGCATCGAGACCGCGTCTTCCTCGAACGTCTGGGAGGAGGTGGTGACCGCGCTGGAGGCCATCATCGGCGACAGCGACCAGGCCCGGATCGGGATCAGCCCCCAGGCCGGCAGCCTGGTGGTGCGCGCCATGCCTTCGACCCTGCGCAAGGTCGAGGAATTCATCGGTGGCGTGGAGGAAAACCTGGCCCGCCAGGTGGTGCTCGAGGCCAAGATCCTGGAAGTGCGCCTGGATGATGGCTTCCAGGCCGGCATCCAGTGGGATGCGGCTTTTACACCCAACAATGACAACATCCAGTTCCAACAAGGGAGTAACGTCTTACAGGGCGCAGCGCCAGACCCGGGAGGCGTTTTTTCCCTGTCGGCAAACGTCGGCGATTTCGGCACGTTGGTGGACCTTCTTGAGACCCAGGGTGATGTCCGCGTCCTCTCCAGCCCGCGCGTCTCCACGGTCAATAACCAGAAAGCGGTCATCAAGGTGGGCACGGATGATTTCTTCGTCACGGACATCACCACCGAGTCCGATAGTGGCGGCAGTAACGACAGCTCTGACACCCGTGTCAGCGGGATCGAGCTGGATCCGTTCTTCTCCGGTATCGCTCTGGATGTCACGCCGCACATCAGCGAGGACCGGGAGGTCACGTTGCACGTGCATCCGACGGTCAGCGAGGTCACGGACCAGCGCAAGGAGATTGATACCGGCCAGGGCAGCTTCAGTGTTCCGCTGGCATCCAGCGATGTGCGCGAGTCCGACAGCATCGTGCGTGCGGACAGCGGCAACGTGATCGTGATCGGCGGTCTCATGCAGGACCGGGTCGAGGAGACGACGGGCCAGGTGCCCTTCCTGGGGGATCTCCCGGGGGTTGGCGGCTTGTTCCGCCAGCAGGAGGACGAGACACGCAAGAGCGAGCTGGTCATCCTCCTGCGCCCGGTGGTGGTTGGCCCCGATACCTGGCAACAGGAGCTGGAGGGGGCTCGCGGCCGCATCCAGCGACTGAATCCGGACGCCGGGGGCGCACCCTCGTCGAGCCAGTGACGCCATCGTCATGTACCTGACGCACTTCGGGCTGAAAGATTATCCGTTTTCGCTGACCCCGGACACGGCGTATTTCTACAACCGCGGTGCCTGGCAGGAAGCGCTGAACGTCCTCCTGGTCGCGCTGGACGGCAACGAAGGCTTCATCAAGGTCACCGGCGAGGTGGGTACCGGCAAGACCCTGCTGTGCCGGACGCTACTCAACCGTCTGGGTAGCGACTACACCACCGCCTGGATTCCCAATCCCTACGTCAGCGCCAACGGGCTGCGCCTGGCCCTGGCCGACGAGCTCGGGCTTCAGCTTCCGGGTAACACCAGCCAGCACCGGCTGCTCCGGGAGTTGAATCATCGGCTCATGGCCGTCGCCGAGGCGGGCCGGCCGGCGGTCATCGTGCTGGACGAGTGCCAGGCCATGCCGGATGAAACCCTGGAAGCCCTGCGCCTGCTCACCAACCTGGAGACCGAGCGGCGGAAACTCCTGCAAGTGGTGATGTTTGGCCAGCCGGAGCTCGACGAGCGCCTGAACCAGTCACGCTGGCGTCAGTTACGTCAGCGCATCACCTTCTCCCACCAGCTCGCGCCGCTGGCGGGTGAGGAACTCGACGGGTATGTGGGCCATCGGCTGGCCGTGGCCGGTCACGATGGGCGACCGCTTTTCACCGACGGGGCGCTGACGGCGCTTCATCGCCACAGCCAGGGTGTGCCGCGGCTCGTCAATATCCTGGCGCACAAGGCGCTTCTGGCCGCCTATGGCCAGGGGAGCCAGCGTATCGGGCGGTCTCACGTCCAGCGCGCTGTCCGGGATACCGGTGAGGCGTCGCCGGCGTCCTCGGTGCTCGGGTCGGTACTGCGCTGGTTGCTCCTGGCGGTTCTGCTGTGTGTCCTCGCCGGCGTGTTGTGGTTCCAGGGGCAGGTGACGCTGCCATGAGCCTGATCAACGACATGCTGCGGGACCTGGAGCGGCGCGATCGCGGCCCGGCGGAGGCGGCCGGGCCGCCGCCGGCGGCGCCGGCGGGGAAGCGACGGGGCGGGCGTTGGCTCCGGCGCTGGCTGATGGCTTGCCTGATCCTGGCTCTCGTTGCGGCGCTGACCTACAGCGGCTGGACGTATTGGCGCACGGATCGGGTCTTGTCCGGGCTGCTGCCCGAGTCGGCAACGCAGGCGACTGAATCGGGGAGTGCCACGGAGGCCCCCGCCGACGACGACAGCGAGAGCGTCTTGGAGGACGATGCCTCAGGCTCGTCGGCGTCCGTGGATCCCGCGCGGGTCACCGGCGTGACCCTGGATCGCGACGGGGACACGGTGGCACTGCAGGTGACGACGACCCGCCCGGTCCTCCACCAACTGGAAGGCGCCGGAGAAGAGACAACGCGGCTGCGGCTGATGGTCCCGGCGGGGGCAGATGACGCCTCGGTTCCCGATCTTCTGGCGAAGGTCGACGCAACCGCAGGCGTCGACTGGCGGCTGGGTGACGAGCAACTGGCCCTGGACTGGCGGCTGAGCACGCCGGCGACGGTCCGGGCCGACGGGCACGCGCTGAGTCCGGGCGTGACAGTCACCCTGACATTCGATGCGGCGGCGACGAGCGGCGGGGCCTCGGAAACACAGCAAGATGCCGGCACGTCATCGCCCAATGCTGCGTCCGCGGATCGCTCGGACGAGCGCAACCAGGAGGGTGGCGACGAGGAAGCGGCAGACACCGGTGACGAGCCATCCGGCAGCTCGCAGGCCATTCCGGACCCCGCCCTGGCCGGCGAATCCGCCGTTGTGCCGCCCCCGGACGAGGCGGAGACGGAGCCGGATGCGGCACCGAGTATTAAACAGCCCAGTGGCGATGGCGCGGCGCGCGAGACCATTGCGCGAGCGCGTGCGGCCCGCGACGACGGGCGGTTGGCCGAAGCGGCCGGGCTCTACCGCGAGGCCCTGGAAGCGGACCCGGAGGCCTGGCGGCTGCGCCGCGAGCTGGCCAACGTCGAGCAGCGGCGCGGTGATCGGCAGGCGGCAGTCGCCGTTCTGGACGCCGGGCTGGAGCAGGGCGTGCACACCAGTGCACTGGCGCGCGCGAAGGCTCGACTCCTCATGGCGGACGCACCCGCCGAAGCGGTGACCGTTCTGGAGGCCCATCCGCCCCAGGGCTTTGGCGAGGGACGCTGGCACGCGCTGCTCGCCTCGCTGTACCGTGAACAAGGGCGGCCCGAGGATGCCGCGGCACTGTATCGGGAGATGGTGCGCGAGCAGCCACGTAACGGCGTCTGGTGGCTGGGGCTCGGCGTGTCGCTCGAGGAGATCGGGGATACCGACCGTGCCCTCGCGGCCTATCAGCGGGCCCTGCGGGTGGGCGAACTTGATGGCGAGCTCATGGCGTTCCTGCGACGGCGTGTGGAGAAGCTGGAATGAGTGACGAAGACAGCGCGTCGGGGACGCGTCCGGGACGGCGCAAGATCCGCATCGGCGATCTGCTGGTCAGCGAGGGCGTCATCTCCGAGAGCCAGTTGCACGCGGCCCTGGCGGAGCAAAAGCGTGCCGGCCGCAAGCTCGGCCGCACGCTCGTCGATCTCGGGTACGTCAGTGAGGATCGCCTCAACGGCTTTCTCGCTCAGCAACTGGGTCTGGAATACCTGGACCTCACCGCCTACCAGGTGGAGCCCGAGCTGGTCCGCAAGCTCCCGGAGACCCAGGCCCGTCGCCTCCGTGCCATTGTCCTCAAGGACCTGGGCGAGGAGTTCCTTGTCGGCATGGCGGACCCCTCGGACCTGTTTGCCCAGGACGAACTCGCGCGCCTGCTGGGTAAACAGGTGCGCCCGGCGGTGGTGCGCGAGAGCGAACTCCTGGATGTAGTGGATCGCACCTACCGGCGCACCCAGGAGATCAGCTCGCTTGCCGAGGAGCTGGAAGAGGAGATCGGCGGCGACGACTTCGATCTCGCCGGTCTCGACGAGGACGAGGAGACAGCGAACGCGCCGGTGGTGCGGCTGCTTCGTTCGGTGTTCGAGGACGCGGTGCAGGTGGGCGCCTCGGACATCCACATCGAGCCGGACGAACAGGTGCTGCGCATCCGCCAGCGCGTCGACGGGGTGCTCCAGGAGCACGTCATGAAGGAGACGCGCATCGCGCCGGCGCTGATCCTGCGGCTGAAGCTCATGGCCGGGCTCAACATCTCCGAGAAGCGTCTGCCCCAGGATGGCCGCTTCAACGTCCGGGTGCGCGGGCGCAGCATCGATGTGCGTCTGTCCACCATGCCCGTGCAGCACGGCGAATCGGTGGTCATGCGCCTGCTGGATCAATCCTCCGGCCTGCTGGATCTGGACTCCCTGGGGATGCCGGCAGACCTGCTGGCGCGATTCCGGCGCCTGGTGCACCGGCCCCACGGCATGGTGCTGGTGACCGGTCCCACCGGCAGCGGCAAGACCACCACGCTCTACGGCGCGTTGTCGGAGCTCAACCAGGCGGGCAGCAAGATCATCACCGTCGAGGACCCGGTGGAGTACCGGCTGTCCCGGATCAACCAGGTCCAGGTCCAGGAGCGTATCGGGCTGGCCTTTGCCAACGTCCTGCGCGCTGCCCTGCGCCAGGACCCGGATATTGTCATGGTCGGCGAGATGCGCGACCAGGAGACCGCGCAAATCGGTCTGCGCGCCGCCGTGACCGGCCATCTGGTCCTGTCCACCCTGCATACCAACGATGCCCATTCCACCGCCGTCCGCCTGCTGGACATGGGCGTGGAGAGCTTCCTGCTCGCGGCCTCGTTGCGTGGTGTCCTTGCCCAGCGGCTCCTGCGTCGCATCTGTAGCGGGTGTGCCGAGCCGGCAGACCCCGATGACCAGCAGAAGGTCTGGTTGCGGGCCATGGGCGAGTCCCCGGACAACATCACCTTCCGTCGCGGCCGCGGCTGTACCCGTTGCAACAACACCGGCTATCGCGGCCGCATCGGTGTCTACGAGTTGCTGGAACTCGACGGCGCCATGGCGGATGCCCTGCGGCGCGGGGATCTCAACGATTTCGGCCAACGCGCCGCCGAAAGCCCGGGGTTCAAGCCCCTGAGCCGCGCGGCCATGGACTACGCGCGCGAGGGCATCACCACGCTGGACGAGGTCCAGCGTGTCGCCGCGGAGACCTATGATCCGGCCGAGCAGGCTGTCACTACGGCCCCGGAGGAAGCGGCGGCGGAGGAAGCCGTGACGACAGCCGTCGAAGGCAGTGACGACGCCGAACCGGCCCGCACCTTCGATGCCGATAACCCCCACGGTCTAAGCCTGGAGGACGACTGAGCCATGCCGCACTTCCGCTACCGCGCGCGGGATGCCCAGGGCGAGCTCCTGCAGGGGCACATGGAAGCCAACGGCACGGATGCGGTGGCGGACCGGCTCACGAGTGACGGCAGCATTCCCCTGGCGATCGAGGAGGTGCGCGCCCCGGGGCCCGGACTGAGCCTGCCGTCGCTGGAGCGGCGGGTGAGCATCACGGATCTCATGGTCTTCAGCCGCCAGATGTACACACTCTCCCGCGCCGGGATTCCCATCCTCCGGGCCATGACAGGGCTGGCCGAGAGTACGCGCCATCCCCGGCTGGTCCGCGTGATTCGCTCCATGGCCGAAG
>JAWOFB010000317.1:0-3027 GCA_046482445.1 Ectothiorhodospiraceae bacterium
ACGGGCACAGGTAAGGGTGAAAAGGTGCGGTAAGAGCGCACCGCACGGGTGGTAACACGCCGTGGCACGGCAAACCCCACCTGGAGCAAGACCAAATAGGGGAGCCATGGTGTGGCCCGCACCGCTCCCGGGTAGGTCGCTTGAGGCGTGCGGTGACGTACGTCCCAGAGGAATGACTGCCCTCGACAGAACCCGGCTTACAGGCCGGCTCCACCGCCTTCCCCGGACCATCCCGTAACGGCGCAGCCGTGCGGGATGGTCGTCTGTCGTGCACCTCCCGAATTGTCTTCCGGCTCGTCCCGGAGGCCTGGTTTCCCGATCCGTGGCGCGCCTCGCGCGGCGGCCTCCGGGTGCTGTTGCCTGCGGGCGACAGGGCCAGGCGTTAAGTCCCTGTCACACAAGAAAGAATCCTCGCGGCCTTGCTTGACACCCCAGTGACCCCCTCCCTATAGTGTTTCAAAGTGGGATGAAGTGGCACAGAATGGAGCAAATGGGGACTGCGAGGGCACAGGGTGTTTCGGGTTAGAGGGGTCGCCAATCTGAGTCTCGACGGCAAGGGCCGCATGAGCTTTCCCAGTCGCTTTCGCGACAAGCTCGTGCAGTTCTGTGACGGCGAGATCGTGATGACCGCGGACCCGGAGCGCTGTCTGCTGATTTACCCCGTGCCCGAATGGGAGGAGATCGAGGACAAGCTCATGGCCCTGCCGACGCTGAATGCCTACGCGCGCTCGCTCCAGCGCGTGTACCTGGGCCATGCCACGGAATCCCAGCTTGATGGCAGCGGACGCGTCCTGCTGCCGCCGCCGTTGCGTGAGTTCGCCGGACTGGACAAACGCGTGGTGCTGGTGGGCCAGGGCAAGCGCTTCGAGCTCTGGGACGAGGGCACCTGGAATGAGCAGTTCGATCACTGGCTGTCCGCGGCCGCTGACAAGGAGGGGATGCCGGAAGAGCTCCAGCAGCTCTCCCTGTAGGCCCCGTTGAGTGGTATGGGCGATGACAGCGAACACCGGCCGGTGCTTATGGCCGGGGCCTTGGAGGCGCTGAACGTGCAGTCGGACGGGCAGTACGTGGACGGCACGTTCGGTCGCGGCGGCCACGCCGCAGCGATCCTGGAGCGCCTGGGTCCGGACGGGTGCCTGTGGCTACTGGATCGGGATCCGGAGGCCGTCGCCCGCGCCAGCGAGCGCTTTGGGGCCGATGCACGGGCGCGGATCCGGCACGCGTCGTTCGCTGAACTCGGGGGCGTGCTCGACGCCGACGGTGTGACCCGCATTGACGGCCTGCTGCTGGACCTGGGGGTGTCATCGCCGCAACTGGACCAGCCCGAGCGGGGCTTTAGCTTTCGCCACTCGGGGCCACTGGACATGCGGTTCGACGACTCCGGCGGCGAGACGGCGCGCGACTGGCTGGCTCGGGTGGACGAACGCGAGCTGGTGCGGGTTCTGCGGACTTATGGCGAGGAGCGCTTCGCCCGCCGGATTGCCCGGGCCGTGGTACGGGCCCGGGAGGCCGAAGAATTGCCGGAGACCACCGGCGAGCTGGCCGAGCTGGTGGCGGCGGCGGTGCCGTACCAGGACCGGCACAAGCATCCGGCCACGCGCACGTTCCAGGCGGTGCGGATTGCACTCAACGATGAACTGGCCGCCCTGCGGGCGCTGCTGGAGCAGACCGTGGAGCGGCTGGCCCCCGGCGGGCGGTTGGTGGTGATCAGTTTCCACTCGCTGGAGGACCGAATGGTCAAGCGGTTCATCCGCGACGCGGGCGAGCACCGGGATCTGCCGGCGGATATTCCGGTCATCCCGGAAGGCTTGCAGGCGCGCATGCGCCCGGTGGGCAAGCCGGTACGCGCCGCCGCCGACGAGGCCGGGGCGAATCCACGGGCGCGCAGTGCGGTGATGCGCGTTGCGGAGCGGCTGTCGTGAACGCGCCGGCGGTGGCGGCAGCGTTGCTTGCTGCTGGCGTGGCGGCCTCCGGCTTCCTGGTGGTCTACAGCCAGCAGCAGAGCCGGAGCCTGTTCGCCGAGCTGCAGGGGTTGCAGCAGGAGCGCGACGAACTGGAAGCCGAGTGGGGGCGGTTGCGCCTGGAGCAGGGCGCCTGGGCGACCCACGGTCGCATCGAGCGCCTGGCGCGCCAGGAGCTGGGCATGGTCATGCCGGACCCGGAGGACGTGGTCGTGGTCCGGCGCACCGACGAGAACGACAACTAGACCTCTGCCGCAGGGGTCGACGGGGTGCACACAGTGGCTGCAAGCGAACGTACAGCGAGCGAGATGCTGCCGCGCTGGCGCCTTGGCGTCGTGCTCGCGGCGTTTGCGCTGCTGGCCGGTGCGCTGCTGTGGCGGGCCGTGGATCTGCAGGTGCTGCGCAACGACTTCCTGCGCAACCAGGGCGACGCGCGCTACCTGCGCGAGGTCGCCGACCCCGCCCACCGCGGCACCATCACCGACCGCAACGGCGAGCCGCTGGCGATCTCCACGCCCGTGGCCTCGGTATGGGCGCACCCGGGCAAGCTGCTGGAGCAGCGCGACCGGCTGGATGAGCTGGCAGCCCTGCTGGACCGCGATGCGCCCGGGCTGGTGGATGATCTGGAGGAGCGTAGCGAGCGCGAATTCGTGTATCTGGAACGCCAGGTGCGACCGGCGACGGCCACCGCGGTCCAGGCCCTGGATCTGCCGGGTGTGGCCCTGGAGCGTGAGTTTCAGCGGTTTTACCCCGCCGGCGAGGTGACCGCGCATGTCCTCGGCTTCACCGACGTGGATGACGTGGGTCTGGCGGCCCTGGAGCTGGCGTACGACTCCTGGCTGCAGGGCGAGCCGGGTCGCCAGCGGGTGCTCCAGGACCGCCACGGGCGCGTGGTGGATACAGTCGAGCGCATGCAGGAGCCTCGACCCGGGCGCGACCTGCGGCTGACCATCGATCGACGGCTCCAGTACCTTGCCTACCGCCAGATCAAGGCGGCCGTGTCCCGGCACGACGCCCGTGGTGGCGCCATTGTGCTCATGGATCCGGACACCGGTGCTGTCCTGGC
>JAWOFB010000334.1:0-6071 GCA_046482445.1 Ectothiorhodospiraceae bacterium
AGCCGAGACATGCTCCTCCAGCATCCCGTCTTCTACCGGATTCTCCCCTTCGACCCACGGCCAGCGCCCGGGTTCCGTGGCGCCCTGCGCTCCCGGGGACGAGACGCACCGCAGTCCCCGGGGCAGAAGGGTGCGCCTACCGAACCGGCTTGAGCAGTTCCTGAATGCCACCGATCGACCCCATCAACGAGGTCATCTCGGTGGGCAGGAAGACGCGTTCACCGTCCTTCGCGATGGTGGGCAGGGTGTGCATGTACCGCTGGGCGATCAGGTAGTTCACCGCCATCTCCGCCGGATTGCCGGCGTCGCCGAATGACTCCATGACCCGGGCGATCGCGGTGGACTCCCCTTCGGCGAGCAACACCGCCGCTTTCTTGTCACCTTCAGCGTTGGCGATGGCGGCGTCGCGCTCACCCTGTGCCTTGAGGATGGCGGCCTGCTTGTCACCTTCGGCGCGTTCGATCTCGGCCTGCTTGTAGCCCTCGGCCTCGCGCACGGTCGCCCGGCGGTTGCGCTCGGCGACCATCTGCGAGTTCATGGCCTCGCGGATCTCGTTGGGGACGTCGATATCCCGGATCTCCACGCGGTTGACCTTCACGCCCCACTTGCCGCCCGCCTCGTCCATGGTGGTCTGCAGGCGATCATTGATGTCCTGGCGGGACTCGAAGATCTTGTCCAGTTCCATGGTGCCGATCTCCGAGCGCAGGGACGTCTGCGCCAGGGTCTGGATCGCCAGAACCAGGTTCTCGGTGCCATACGCAGCGGCCTGGGCGTCCATGATCTGGTAGTAGAGAACGCCGTCGATCTGGACGTTGACGTTGTCCTGGGTGATGACGTTCTGGCTGGGGAAGTCCAGCACCACCTCGCGCATATCCACCAGGCGCTCGCGGGTAATAATGGGTTCACCGTTGCTAAAGCGCAGGATGGAGACCTGCCGCGGCTGGTCGATGAACGGGATGATGAACCGCAAGCCCGGATCCAGTGTGCGGTGATACTTGCCCAGGCGCTCGATCACCATGGTGCGACGCTGGTGCACCATGACCAGCCCCTTGGCGATGAAAACGACCACCAGCGCCAGAAGAATCAGCGTCACCAGGATCGGCGTCAGTTCGCTGACCGAGTTGTTCATGCAAGGCTCCTTGTCTATTGCGAGGCGTGGCCCGCCGGGTCACGGGCCGATGACTGTGGTCGGCGAACCATGGCGGTCACGCCCTGAAAATGGTCGATCACGACCTCTTCACCGAGGGTGAGCGGGCTGTTGTCCAGCGCCCGGGCCGGGAAGAAATCGCCCAGGAACACAACCCCGATGGAGCCGGCCCGCTCGGTGACGAACACGGGTGTCGAGTCCATGCGCGGGTCGTCGTGGCCGCTCTTGGGGCTACCCCGGGCCAGCGCGCCGAACAGCCAGAGCAACAGCGGCATGGCGAGCAGTCCTGCCAGCGCTGCGGCCGTGAACTGCCACGCCAGACCCAGGCCCGCCAGAGCGGTTAACAGCCCAGCCACGGCCATGACGGCGAATGCCAGCAAGAAACCGCCGCTGCCGCCGATGACCAGTAAATCGACGAACAAAAGCGCCAGTGCACCCAGGAGCCACCACAGCCAGGGCTGCATCCATACCATCGTCGTCCCCCAACCGTTGCTCGTCGCCCGCCCGCGCGCGTGGGACCCTGATCATACGTGCCTTACGAACCACCCGACAGAGGCCCGGATCCCGGGCGATGGACGCAGGTTGCCGCTCCTGGAGAGGCCCAGCGCGCAGGGTCGGAACCGCGGGTGGGCGGCCTGTGACACCGACCGGGTCGGCTGGTGGGTCACCGGCTTGCGTTCGGGGTTGCGGGCGCGCGGCCGCGTTACCCGACGCAGACTGCCGGGCGGGCGGCTGTCATGTCGTAGGCGCGGTCACACAGCGCCTCCCGGGCGTCGGTGTCATGGAAAATCCCGATAACGGCAGTCCCCGACTGCTTGGCCTCCTGGACACACGCCAGCACGGCAGCCTTGTTGTCCGGGTCCAGAGACGCCGTGGGCTCATCCAGCAGCAGGATGGGGAAGCCGCCGATCAGGCCCCGGGCGACATTGACGCGCTGCTGCTCGCCACCGGAAAAGGTGTCCGGCGGCACGGACCAAAGGGCTTGCGGCAGGTGCAGCCGCGTCAGCATGTCGGCAGCCCGGGCGCGGGCATCCACTGGCCGGATGCCACGCACCACCAGCGGCTCCGCCACTAAATCGAGCGTGGCCACCCGGGGAACCGCCCGCAGGAACTGGCTGATATAGCCCAGTGTCTCGCGCCGAACGGCGAGAACCTCGCGCGCCGAAGCGCGCGCAAGGTCCAGCCGCTCACCGCGGTGGCGAACCTGGATACTGCCGGCTTGCGCGCGGTAATTGCCGTAGAGGCAGCGCAGCAACGTGGATTTCCCCGTCCCGGACGGCCCGGTGAGCGCCAGGCACTCGCCGGCGCGCACCGCCAGCGAGACACCCGCGAGCACCGGTAGCTGGAGCCCTTCACGCAGGTGTAGCGTGAAGCCCTTGTGCAAGTCCCGCACGGTGAGCATGGTCTGTGTCACGGTCAGCACCTCAGTTCCGAGGCAACCAGTAGCTGGCTGTAGGCGTGCTGGGGGTCATCCAGGACCTGATCGGTCAGCCCCTGCTCCACGACATGGCCTTGCTGCATGACCATGATCCGGTGTGCCAACAGCCGTACGGCCGCCAGGTCGTGGGTTACCAGCACGACCGCCACCTGCAACTGCGCCGCCAGCTGCCGGATGAGGTCCAGAAGCCGCGCCTGAACCGAGACATCCAGGCCGCCGGTGGGCTCGTCCAGGAACAACAAGCGTGGCTCGTTGACGAGGTTGCGGGCCAACTGCACGCGCTGCTGCATGCCCCCTGAAAAGGTCCGCACGCGGTCGTCGATCCGGTCGCGGTCCAGTTCCACCTGCTCCAGCCAGTGGCAGGCGGTCGCCCGGGCGCGGGCGTACTGGGTTTCGCCGCCGCGCAGCAGCGTCTCCACCACGTTCGCCCCGGCTGACAGATGCGGGCGCAGCCCGTTGTAGGGATTCTGGTGCACGAAACCCCACTGCGCGCGCGCCAGGCGGCGCAGCGCGCTGTCGTCCAGGGCGTTCAAGCAGTGCTCCCGGCCGGCGGCGTCGGTATAGGTTACCGTGCCTGTTGCCGGCGCCACGGCCCCGGCCAGGCAACGCAACAACGTTGACTTGCCCGCCCCGGACTCGCCGACGATACCCAGGATTTCGCCGGCATGGACTGCCATGCTCACCTCCCGGCACGCCGTGACCGAACCAAAGCGACAGCTCACACGCTCGGCCGCCAGTAGCGGTGTCTCAGTCATGGCTTGCCCCCCGGTAACGGTGACGCCGGCAGAAGTCGGTATCGGAGCACACGTAACGGCGGGTGCCCTGGTCGTCCATGACGATCTCGTCCAGGTAGGTGCCGTTGGCGCCGCACAGGGAACATGCCCGCGAGTCGGCACCGGCGCTAAAGGGCCTATCATCGAAGTCCAGGCTGGCCACGCTGGTGTACGGGGGAATGGCGTAGACGCGCTGCTCGCGGCCAGCGCCGAAGAGCTGCAGCGCCGGGTTCTGGTGCATTTTGGGGTTGTCGAACCGCGGGATGGGGCTGGGACTGGCCAGGTAACGGCCGTTCACCACCACCGGGTGGTTGTAGGCCTGACGCACGCGGCCATAGCGGGCAATCTGCTCGTACAGCGCCACGCGCGCCAGGCCGTAGTCCGCGGCGGCGTGCATCCGACGCGTTTCCTCCTGGCGCGTCTCGACACCACGTAGCGGCTCCGGGTCGGGCACCTGGTAGACCAGAATCTGGTCGCCCCGCAAGGGTGTCTCCGGGATCCGGTGGCGGGTCTGGATGATGCTGGCGGTCTCCGTACTGGTCGTGGTGGCAACGCCGGCGGTACGGGCAAAAAACCGGCGGATGCTCGTGGCATTGGTGGCGTCGTCCGCACCCTGATCGATGACCTTGAGCACGTCGCCGCGCCCCAGGAGTGCTGCGGTGATCTGCAGCCCGCCCGTGCCCCAGCCATAGGGCAAGGGCATCTCGCGAGCGGCGAACGGCACTTGGTGGCCGGGGATGGCCACGGCCTTGAGCAGGGCGCGGCGGATCATGCGGCGGGTCTGCTCGTCCAGATAGGCGAAGTTGTAGCCGGGCAGCGGCCCGGCCTCGGCCGTGGTGGTCGCGCTCACGATCCCACCTCCGTCGCGTCGTCCTCACCTGCCGTCCCCAGGGAGCGCAGCGTCGCGAGCTCCGCCTGAAAGTCCACGTAGTGCGGGAGCTTCAAGTGCTCCAGGAACCCCGCGGCGTGGACACCGTCAAGATGGCCGAGCACATAGGCCTCGTCCTGGGCGGGTGCTGCCACGCGCTCGCCGCGTTCAGGCGCCTGCAGGGCGCGATCGAGCAGCGCCATGGTCATGGCCTTGCGCTCGCTGCGCCCAAAGGCCAGGCCGTAGCCACGCGCCAGACCCGGCCCGTGATCGCTGTCCGCCTGCTCCGGTGTGAGCACGTGGCACTCGCTGACGGTCAGGCACCCGATGGTCACCGGGAATCCCAGCTCCTCGGGCACGAATGACACCGCGACCGTCCCCTGGCGGACCTCGCCGGCATAGACCTTGTGGCCGCCGTAGCCCCGCTGGGTGGAATAGGCCAGTCCCAGAAGGAAACCCTCATCCCCGCGAACGAGCGCCTGCAGGCGGGTGTCGCGCCCGGCCGGGAAGCGCACCGGCTCGCGCGTAATGTCGGCCACGGGCTGGCTGTCGTCGGCATCCTCCCCAGCGGTGACGCCTTCTTGCACCAGTTGCGCCACCACCGGTGTTGCCGGCTCCGCAGGCCCAGGCTCGGCGCCGACAGCAGGCGCCGGGTCGCTGGTCCCTGCTAGCTGGAAATCCAGCAAGCGGTGGCTGTAATCGAAGGTTGGCCCCAGCAGCTGACCGCCGGGGCTATCCTTGAACACCGGCGTAATACGCCGGTCGAGGCGCATGGCGGCGGTGTCCACGGGGCGCGTGTAGCCAAGCCGCGGCAACGTGTTGCGATACGCGCGCAGCAAAAACACCGCCTCGCCGATATCCCCCTGAGCCTGCTTGAGAGCGACGGCGGCAAGCTCGGGGTCGGCCAGCGAGCCCTCGTTCATGATGCGATCCACCGCCCGCCCCATCTGCTGGCAAATCTGGTTCACGCCCAGCTCGGGGACATTGCGGTCACCACGCCGTTGATCGGCGAGCCAGCGGTGGGCGTTGTCGATGGCGGCCTCGCCGCCCTTTACGGTTGCGTACATGGGCCCTCCTGGAGGCGAACACTCCGTGGCAGTGCCGCCAAGCTCCGGTCGACGACCAGGAACAGGTCGACACCACAGGACGTATCGTCCCGCCACTGGGGGCGCTCGTCGGCCACCGCCGGAGGCAACCCGTCGCAGCACAGTGGCACCGGGCTCGCCAGCCCGGGTCCGGAGCACAGGAAGCCGGTTTCACCCGTATGGCCGCTCACCTGAACGACAACTGTCGCCCCGCTCTCGGGTGCGACTTCACTGCCATGGGCGAACACCGCCAGGGACTCCAGCTCGCCCGCCGCCACAAAGGCAAAGTCGGCTTGTTGCGGGGTAGCGGCCACGCCCGCACCACAGGCAAAACGTAAAGGAGCGGCGGCGTCACGCGCCGTGGGACCAAGCCACACGGCGATCTCCTGATCCAGCAACGCCAGCGCCAGCGCCGTCGCGGCCGGACTGAGGCCGGGCAAAGGCTCGGGGACATCCGGAAGTGTCCACCACGTTGCCGGCCGGGCGACTGCCTCCAGCGCACAACGAAATGTCCGCTGGGCATCGTGGACCGGATCGCGAAAAGTCGGAATCGCTGTCATATCAGCCCTCGCGCACCAGCGTACTGAAGTCCACCCGCGTCGCTTCCGCCCGCTCGCGGGCCGCCTGCTCGTCGGCCGGCGTGGATTGGATCAACATCCCGGACACGTGTGGGGTTGCGACCCCAACGCGGTTCGCAAAACTGGTCCGGACGGTCCGCGAACACACCGACGCGCGGGTCGACGTTCACGCACACGACGAC
>JAWOFB010000336.1:0-4912 GCA_046482445.1 Ectothiorhodospiraceae bacterium
CGATGCCGGTTTCTTCGCGGACCTCGCGGCGCGCCGCTTCCAGTGGGGTTTCGCCCGCTTCCACACGGCCCTTGGGCGCGTCCCAGTACTGATAGGCACGCAGCAGCAGGCAGCGCCAGCCTTGCGCCTCGCGTCGCACGACGACAACCCCGGCCGACAGGGTGCGTACCTTCATTCCCGCGCTCCAATCAGGACCCCATGGCGCTATGGTAACCGGGACTGAAGGTGTGCACCGCATCGATCATGGCGGCCACGTGCTCCGGGTCGATCTCCGGGTGGACCCCGTGGCCGAGGTTGAACACGTGGCCCGACCCCGGCCCGTACGCGTCCAGAATGCCGTGGACCAGCTCACGGATGGTCGCCGGCGAGGCGTATAGGGCGCTGGGGTCCAGATTGCCTTGCAGTGCCACCTGGTCGCCCACGCGGCGGCGGGCCTCACCGATGTCCTGGGTCCAGTCCAGGCCCAGCCCGTCGGCGCCGCTTGCCGCCTGCGCCTCCAGCCACGGCCCGCCGTTTTTGGTAAACAGCACCACCGGGACGTGCTGACCCTCGGTGCCCTGGGACAGCCCGCTGATGATGCGCTTGGCGTAGTGCAGGGAGAACGCTTGATAGGCATCAGGCGTCAGGATGCCGCCCCAGGTGTCGAAGATCATGAGCGCTTGCGCTCCGGCGGCGATCTGGGCGTTGAGATAATCGGTGACGGCGCGCGCCAGCTTGTCCAGAAGACGGTGCATGAGCTCGGGCCGGTCGTAGAGCATGGCCTTGCTCCAGGCGTAGTTCTTCGACGGCCCGCCCTCGATCATGTAGGTCGCCAGTGTCCACGGGCTGCCGGTGAAGCCGATCACCGGCAGGCGCCCGCCCAGCTCGCGACGCACTAGGCGCAGGGCGTCCGGGACGTAGCGCAGCTCCTGCTCCGGATCGGGCAGGGGCAGGGCGTCCACCGCGGCTTCGTCGCGCACCGTGTGCTGGAAGTGCGGCCCCTCGCCGGGGACGAAGTACAGGCCCAGGCCCATGGCGTGGGGCACGGTGAGGATGTCCGAGAACAGGATAGCGCCGTCCACGGGGTAGCGCTGGACCGGTTGCAGCGTCACCTCGCAGGCAAGCTCCGGGTTCTGGCACAGGTCCATGAAGCTGCCGGCCCGCTCGCGTGTGGCGCGGTATTCCGGCAGATAGCGCCCGGCCTGACGCATGAGCCACACGGGGGTGCGCTCGGTGGGCTGGCGCATGAGGGCGCGCAGCAGGAGGTCGTTCTGCAGGGGCGGGTGCGCCGTCAAGCTGGGTCTCCCGTGATGGGGTGTAGGTGGACGCCGAAGTGCCGCAGCGCAGGCCGAGCGCCACCGTCGCCGACTGGCGGGCGCGGATGGCGCTCGGGCTCAGACCTCCAGGTAGTTAAGAATGGCCTTGGCGGCCTCGCGTCCCTCGAAAACGGCCGTCACCACCAGGTCGGAGCCGCGCACCATGTCGCCGCCGCAGAAAATCTTCGGGTTGCCGGTCTGGCCGAAGGTCTCGTCGTCGTGGCTGATGCTCACCCGGTCGCGGTCGTCGGTCTCGATGGCGTGGTCACTGAACCACTCCGCCGGGCTCGGCCGGAAGCCAAACGCGATCAGGACCCGGTCGGCGGGGATGACCTCCTCGGTCCCGGGAACCGGCTCCGGCCGCTGGCGGCCGCGCTCGTCCGGCGCGCCCAGCTGGGTGGTCACCACCTTGACGCCCTCGACCTTGCCGTCACCGACAACCTCGATGGGCTGGCGGTTCCAGAGGAACTCCACGCCTTCTTCCTTGGCGTTGTGGACCTCGCGGCGCGAGCCGGGCATGTTCTCTTCGTCCCGGCGGTAGGCGCAGGTGACGCTGGTGGCCCCCTGGCGCAGGGCGGTGCGGTTGCAGTCCATGGCGGTGTCGCCGCCGCCGAGGACGACAACGCGCTGGTTCTCCATGCTGATGAACTCGCCCGGGTGCTCCTGGTAGCCCATCTCGCGGTTGACGTTGGAGATGAGGAACGGGAGCGCCTCGTAGACGCCCGGCAGGTCCTCGCCGGGGAAGCCGCCGCGCATGTACGTGTAAGTGCCCATGCCGAGGAATACGGCATCGTACTCGCGCTCGAGCTCGGCGAACTCCACGTCGACGCCGATCTCGGTGTTCAGCCGGAATTCCACGCCCATCTCTTCCATGATGTTGCGACGGGTGCGCACAACCTCCTTTTCCAGCTTGAACGGCGGGATGCCCCAGGTGAGCAGGCCGCCGATCTCCGGGTAGCGGTCGTAGACCACCGCCTCGACCCCGTTGCGCACCAGGATGTCCGCCGCGCCCAGGCCCGCCGGCCCGGCGCCGATGACGGCCACGCGCTTACCGGTGGGCTCGACACCGCTCATGTCCGGGCGCCAGCCCTGCTTGAAGGCCTCGTCGGTGATGTAGCGCTCGATGTTGCCGATGGCCACGGCACCGAAGCCGTCATTCAGCGTGCACGCGCCCTCGCACAGCCGGTCCTGCGGGCACACGCGCCCGCACATCTCCGGCAGCGTGTTGGTGCGGTGGGACAGCTCGGCCGCCTCAAACAGATTGCCCTCGGCAATGAGCTTGAGCCAGTTGGGGATGTAGTTGTGAACCGGGCACTTCCACTCGCAGTAGGGGTTGCCACAGTCCAGACAGCGATCCGCCTGGGCCGCCGCTGTGTCCTCGTCGTAGCTGCCGTAGATTTCACTGAAATGGCCCACCCGGACTTCGGGCGCCTCCTTGTCCGGATCCTGGCGCGGCACTTCGATAAACTGAAAATGGTTACCCATGGATTCCCGTCGTGTTCGTCGTGATCCGTGATGCGATGCCCGCGCGGCGGCCTCAGGCCGCCTGGCGCAGGGTGTCGAGAATGCTCTGCAGGTCCGCTGCCTTGGGCTTGACCAGCCAGAAACGGCGGCTGAAGTCCCGGAAGTTCTCCAGAATCTCCTGGCCGCGCGTACTGCCGGTCTCGCGCACGTGCTCCTGGATTAGGTCCTCCAGGTAGTTGCGGTGCGCCTCCATGGACTCGGACTGGATGCGGTGGATATCAATGAGCTCGTGGTTGTAGCTGTCCACGAAGTCGTTGTTGAGATCCAGCACGAAGGCGAACCCGCCGGTCATGCCGGCGCCGAAGTTCAGCCCCGTGGGCCCGAGACAGCAGACTACGCCGCCGGTCATGTACTCGCAGCCGTGGTCACCCATGCCCTCGACCACCGCGTGCACCCCGGAGTTGCGGACGCCGAAGCGCTCGCCGGCGGTGCCGGCGGCGAACAGCTTGCCCCCGGTGGCCCCGTACAGGCAGGTATTGCCCATGATGGTGGTCTCGTGGGACTTGAAGGTGCTGCCCTGAGGCGGGTACAGGACCAGCTTGCCGGCGGCCATGCCCTTGCCCACGTAGTCGTTGGCGTCGCCTTCCAGGTGCAGGTGCAGGCCGCCGGCGTTCCAGACTCCGAAGCTCTGCCCGGCACTGCCCTGCAGGCAGACCTTGATGGGCTGGTCCGCCATACCATAGTTGCCGTGGCGGCTGGCGATCTCGCCCGATAGCCGCGCCCCCAGAGACCGGTTCATGTTCTTCACGCGGAAGTGGAACTCGCCCCCGGACTTGGCCTCGATGGCCGGCAGGCACTGCTCGACCATGGTCTCGGCCAGCTCGCCCTTGTCGAAGGGCTTGTTGCTGGGCTCGATGCAGTGACGGGCCTTGTCCGCCGGGACACCGCCGTCCGAGAGGACCGGGGTGAGGTCCAGCTGGCGCTGCTTGTCCGTCTCGCCGGGCAGGATTTCCAGCAGATCGGTGCGACCGATGAGATCCTCCAGCCGGCGCACGCCCAGCTTGGCCATCCACTCGCGGGTCTCCTGGGCGACGAAGCGGAAGTAGTTCGCCACCTTTTCTGGCGTGCCGATGAAGTGCTTGAGCCGCAGGACGTTGTTTTGCGTCGCCACGCCCGTGGCGCAATTGTTGAGATGGCAGATGCGCAGATACTTGCAGCCCATGGCCACCATGGGGGCGGTGCCGAAGCCGAAGCTCTCGGCGCCCAGGATGGCGCCCTTGATCACGTCCAGACCGGTCTTCATGCCGCCGTCGGCCTGGATGCGCACCTTGCCGCGCAGGTCGTTGCCGCGCAGCGCCTGGTGCGTCTCCACCAGGCCCAGTTCCCACGGTGCCCCGGCGTACTTCACCGAGGTCATGGGGCTGGCGCCGGTGCCGCCGTCGTAGCCCGCAATGGTGATCAGGTCGGCGTAGGCTTTGGCCACCCCGGCGGAGATCGTGCCCACCCCGGCCACGGACACCAGCTTCACCGAGACCAGGGCCTTCGGGTTGACCTGCTTGAGGTCGAAGATGAGCTGGGCCAGGTCCTCGATGGAGTAGATGTCGTGGTGCGGCGGCGGCGAGATCAACGCCACGCCGGGCTTGGAGAAGCGCAGCCGGGCGATCATCTCGTTGACCTTGTGACCGGGCAGCTGCCCGCCCTCGCCGGGCTTGGCGCCCTGGGCCACCTTGATCTGCAGCACCTCGGCATTCACCAGGTAGTGCGGCGTCACGCCGAACCGGCCCGAGGCCACCTGCTTGATCTTGGACATGCGCTCGGTGCCGTAGCGCGATTCGTCCTCGCCGCCTTCGCCGGAGTTCGAGCGCCCGCCGAGCCGGTTCATGGCCATGGCCAGCGACTCGTGGGCTTCCGGTGACAGTGCGCCTAGGGACATGCCCGCCGAGTCGAATCGCGGCAGGATGGCGTCGATGGGCTCGACCTCGTCGATGTCCAGGGGCTGGTCGGCGGGCTTGAGCTGCAGCAGGTCACGCAGCACCATCGGCCGACGGCCGTTGACCACCCGGGCGAACTCGTTCCACACCTCGGGGTCACCGGTCTCCACCGCTTCCTGCAGGGTCTGGACCACGTCCGGGTTGAAGGCGTGGTACTCGCCG
>JAWOFB010000370.1:0-11800 GCA_046482445.1 Ectothiorhodospiraceae bacterium
ATGGGCCGCGCCCAGGAGAAAGATCAACGAATACAGGTAGGTCTGAGCCTCGAGCAGGCTGTTACTGCTCAGCTGCATGCCGAGAAAACTGCCCGCGTAGCGGCCGACAACATTAACCACGCCCACAATCACGAGGAGAGCGGCCAACCACCCCACGGCGCGCCCGATCCCGTCGTTGAGCCAGTCCAACCAGTCAGCCGCCCGCAGCAACGCGCGCATGGATCGCTCCCGGCCCGATTTCGCAGCAAAACGCGGATCATACTAATCAAACGGCGACAAAAGCCAGATCCGACAAAACAGCGAAACACAGCGACAACCGCCGGCTTCGCTGCCGCGGTGTCCGGTCCCCGTCTCCGTACAAGCGCGGTATCATCACCGCTTGGGGGTTTGGCACGCGGGCGTCAGCACGCCGCGTTGATACTCGCACCGCCGTCCAGGCCTGTACTGCTTTCACCTGTACTGCTTTCAAATGAGGAAACCACATGAAGCGCCTGCGCTATCTCGCCCTGCCGGTCCTTTTGGCACCGGCCGTGGCCTCGGCGGCATTCGATGCCTGCCGTGCAGATCTCGAGCGCAAGGTCCGAGATGCCGGAATCGACTCCAAAGCGGCACTGGAAGCAGTCGCCGCGGTGGAGCAGCGCGAGCGCATTCTGGAACTCGACCGCAGCCAACCCGAGTTCGTGCAGACCTTTCAGGCTTATCTGGAGCGGCGTGTCACGGACGATCGGGTCGAGCGCGGGCGCGAACTCCTGGGCGAACACAGAGAGCTGCTGGGACGGGTGCATAACGACTTTGGGATACCGCCGGCCTACCTCATCGCCTTCTGGGGCATGGAGACTGCGTTCGGCGACCACTTCGGCGAGATCCCGGTGCTGGACTCGCTGGCGACTCTAGCCTGCGACGAGCGACGCTCTGCCTTCTTTCAAGACCAGTTCCTGGAAGCCGTGCGCATCATTGATGACGGCAATATGGACGCTGCCGGCATGGAGGGCTCCTGGGCCGGTGCTATGGGGCACATGCAGTTCCTGCCCTCGACCTACAATGATCATGCGGTGGATTACGACGACTCCGGTCGCATCGACATCTGGGACAGCCTACCCGACGCCTTCGGCTCCGCCGGCCGCTTTCTGGCCAACAGTGGCTGGCAGGCCGGAGAACGCTGGGGACGGGAAGTCCGGCTCCCGGACGACTTCGATTACCGCCAGGCCCGGCTGGACAACGACAAGCCACTGGCGGAGTGGGCGGCCATCGGCGTGCGAACAGCCAGTGGTGCGCCACTCCCCGAGGCCGACATGAGCGGTAGCATCATCCTGCCTTCGGGACACGAAGGACCGGCCTTCCTGGTCTACGACAACTTTCACGTGATCCTGCGCTGGAACCGCTCCATCAGCTATGCCTTGGCTGTTGGCCATCTGGCGGACCGCATCCGCGGCATGGGCCAGCTGCAAACGGAGTGGGAAGAGGCACCGCTGAGCCGTGACGCCGTGGTCCGGATGCAGGAACGTCTACAGGAACTCGGGCATGAGCCGGGCAAGGCCGATGGCGTCCCGGGGCCCGGTACGCGTGCCGCACTCCGTGCCTTCCAGACGCAGCAAGACCTCCCCGCGGACGGCCATCCCGACCCCGAGACGCGGGAAGCCCTGGAGCGTGCTACCGCAGACGAATAAGCTATAACGGTCTCCCCGGGCTCACCGAGCCGGAGTCTTGGCGCCGGCCGCGTCAGTCGTCGCGGCCCGTTTGAGCGGATCACGATGTAGCCCTTTGCAGGTCGAAACGGGGCCGGATCGCGAGCGGTTGGGCGTTGCGCAGGACACCCGAAGCGTCCAGCCCGAATAGCATGCGGAAATCCCGGGCAAGTTGGCGCGGATCCCGGAAACCTGCCCGGGAGGCAGCTTCAGTGATGGTCTGGCTGGCCCCGAGGACCATGACCAGCTCCTGAATGCGTGCCCAGACCCGGAAGCGACCTACCGACACCCCGAGCTGAGCGCGGAACAACCGGCGCAATGCCGGAGCCGCGAGGCCGGTGACGCCCTCCAGCGCCGCCAGGTCCAGAGGCGGTTGCGGGCAGTCCCGCAGTTGGCGGATGGCTGCGGTCACCCGGGAGTCCAACGGCTCCGGAGGCGGCCCCGGGAGCGAGGCCGACAGGCGCTGAATCAGCGATTCTGGCGCTCGCTCGCCCGCCGAGATGGCAGTACCCATCGTCTTCATACAACCCGCTACCGCGTCTGGCAGCGGATCTTGCAATCCGCGAGCCCGCCCCAGAGCCCAGGCTTGTCGCGCAACCGGGTGATGGGGTGCCAACAGGAGTTGCAACAGACGAGTGTCGCGAGCATCCACTCGCGGCACGGACTGCGCGGGTAAGCTCCAGATCGCCGGAGCCTGCCCACCGTCAGCGAGCGTCATCGGACCGTCCAGCCCCGCCAGGCAGGCATGAGCGGGATTCTGATGACTCTCCAGCGCGTCCACCCGCCCCGTGAACATCACCCAGTCGCGGTCAATGAAAAGCTGCGCCGTTTCCATTCACTCGTCCCCCGGGTGACGCCGTGCTCACGCTGACCGCCCGGAGTCGCCGCATAGCCGAACAGACCCGGTGCCAATGCGCCCGCCGCACGCAAGGCTGGCGCCGGGAGCGCCGGCTACCGGACCGTGCGCTGCACGAACGGGAAAACATTGGTAAAGCCAAGGATGTCGGTGATCAGCAGCACGACAAAGATAAATACAGCCGCACCGACCACCGACCCCAGGCCGGCTCCCACGGGCTGCTCCGCCATGCGCTCCTCCAACTCGGCGAGTTCCGACGCGGTCAGGTTGTTGACACGCGAGCGCGCATCGGCGGGATCAACGCCCCAGCTCACCAACTGCTCGCGCACCGCATCGCGTTCGAGCAACGCGAGCACCTCGGCACGGGTCTGCTCCAACTCGCCGTCACGCGCCACGGTACGGGTGTCGATCATGTTCGCCTGGGCCACCGGCATCCAGATAGCCAGGGCAAGGAAAATAACGCTGATTACGGCAGCAAAACCGCGGGTCGAGGCATGATGGTGCACGGGCATCTCCTATCGAGTTGAACGCAAGCAGCTTGATTGTTCCACAAACAGTGTGGACCGCGGGAGCGGATCACGCCATTGTCGTGTCAGAGCAACGCTTAGGCGCACCCCGCCCTGGTACTCCCTTCCGGCACGGCGATTGCTAGTTCCGGCGGCATTGCCTGCGCGTGATGGGCGTTTTACAGAGCAAACGGTATCCTCCGACGTCTCGTGCATACCGCGCCACCAACCAGGAGTTCCAATGACGGCAGATTTCGATGCCCTGCCCGCAGACGCGGCCCGGCGTGTCACCGACCTGGGCCTTGAGCCTCACCCCGAGGGGGGCTGGTACGCGCGCGTCCATACCGGCAACGTACCGGTGACAAGGCCGGGTGGCGAACAACGCCCCGGCATCACACTGATCCATTACTTATTGCCGGGCCGCACCTCCAGTGCCTGGCATCGCGTGGACGGCGACGAGATCTGGCATTACCTCGACGGTGAGCCATTGACTCTATGGCAGCTCGATGAGCACGCAGTCGCCTCACGCCAGACCCTGGGTCCGCCGCCGGAGCACACGCCGGTTCTGGTGGTCCCGGCGGGGGTGTGGCAGGCCGCCAGCCCCTGTGGCAGTTGGACACTGGCTGCCTGTGCCGTCGGCCCGGGCTTCTCGTTCGACGGCTTTGAACTCCTGCGCGAGCGCGCCGACGCCGACCATTGGCTCGGTACGGACGCGCGACTGCGGGCGATGCTCTAGCGCTACTGACAGGAGACGAGGCATGGAGACGGTGTTCGCCATTGCCCTGGGCGCAGCGCTCGGCGGCGGTCTCCGGCATCAGGTCACGACCCGCGTGGAGCAGCGCTTCGGTAAGCGCCTGCCCTGGGGTACCGTAATCGTGAACCTCAGCGGCTGCCTGGCTGGCGGAGGCCTCGCCGCCGCAACGGTGACGCTATCCGGGCAAGCGGGCCCCGCGGTGACCGCACTGGCCGTCGGCTTGCTGGGAAGTTACACCACCGTTTCGTCCTTCAGTCTTCAGGCCGTCGACTTGTTCCGCGCCGAGCGCCGCAGCGCAGCGCTCGGTTACGTCCTGGCCTCGCTGATGGGTGGGGTCCTGGCCGCGGCGTCAGGCTGGCAGCTGGTGCGGGCTTTGACGGGGGGCGATTGATTGGGCTGGGGCGATACGCTCATTGTCGCTTTGGGCAGCGCGGCAGGTGCCCTCCTGCGCGTCGCCGCGGGATCGGCTTACGCTGCCGTGGGTCTGGGGTCGACGCCCCTGGATACGCTCACCGTCAACATCCTCGGCTCGCTGGCCATCGGCGCGCTGACAGCATGGCCGCTTTTGCACCGGCGTCCGGCGATGCGACTGCTGCTCGCCACTGGCGTCTGCGGGGGCTTTACAACCTTCTCGCTATTCGGCGTTGAGACGCTCGCCTACTTGCAGGCAAGCGACGCGGTGACAGCAGCCCTGTATGCGGGCGGCACAGTCGTGACATGCATAACGGCCGCTGCAATCGGCCAGGCAGGTGCAACGCGCTGGTTTCAGCGAAGGGGTAGCGGCCCGGCGTAACCCGGACTCACCGAGCCCGGCGACACGCTTGTCGCCGGGCTCGGGAAAGCGCGGTTTACCAGCGCTTAAAGGGCAGGAACTTACCGTTCATGGTAATGACCACGCGGTCGCCCTTGGGATCTTCCTTCTTGTCCACGTACATCTCGTAATCGATGGCACTCATGATGCCATCACCGAACTTCTCGTGGACGATATCCTTGACCGAGTCCCCGTAGACCATGATGGCCTCGTACAGCCGGTAGACAAGCGGATCCTGCGGAACGGCAAGGGGCCAGCTCTTGTGCGGGGACTTCTGGACCTCTTTTTCCACCTCGCTATCCAGGTCCAGGGCCTGGCAGAGCTTCTTGGCCATGTCCGCCGTCATGCTGTTCATGCCGTAGCACACCGAGGTGGTGAACACCTCGCTCATGCCCACCTTTTCGGCGACCTGTGCCCAGGTCAGACCCGAGCGTTCCTTGGCGGCGAGAATCTTCTGCGTAGTCTCGGTACTGCTCATTGGAATCCTCCGTTGGATGGGTGATCGCTTCGTTGCCGATTGGCCTCCGGACACGGACCCGGTTTCGCTGACCAGTGCGTCAAGGCCGCTGGGGCCCTGCTCCGACCAGCACAACCGGCTCCGCTTCCGGCTCACGAAGGGCTACAGCAAACACAGTGCCAACAGGCAGTGTCACCCATACAGATTCATAATCAGTCGTCTGGAAGCGATGGGCAGAAGATTGACGCGCACGAGTCGTCTGGATCGCACTAAACGAGTGCAGTCGTGAAGCGCGACTGCACTCTCAAAGCGCACGTTGTAGCAGGGGTGGCACGGCGACGGTGCATCGCCTGGATCAGTCTCCGTGCTGGCTTCCTTCTAACCGGGCGAGCCGATCCTCGAGTTCTTTCTGGCGGGTGACATCCTTCTGAATGCCAATGTAGTAAGTCAGTTGATCCTGATCGTTGTACACGGGCGTGATACTGAGTTCATTCCAGAACATGGAACCGTCCTTGCGGTAATTACGCAGGATCTGCCGGGTGGCCCGGCCGTCGCGCAGGGCCGCTCGGATCTCATCAAGCGCCTCCTGGTCGCGATCATCGGCCTGGAGGAACCGGCAGTCCTGATACAGGATCTCGTCACTGGAATAGCCTGTCAGGCGCTCAAAAGCCGGGTTCGTGTAGATGAGGACGTTGTCCTCGCCTTCTTGCTCAGCGATCACGATTCCGTCGTTCGAGGCGTCCACGAGCTTACGCAGCAGGTAGGCCGGTATGGTTTCCAGATCATTCATGACGCCGACGCGACTCCCCTTCACAGTATGCTTGTAAGCGCCTGTGCGCTGTACCCCCGACGCACGCCACTCGCTTGCGGCTGCCGCTTGCGCCAATCCCGAGGCTCATAGGCCATAGTTGTTCGCGCACGCGGGGCTGCTGGCACGCCGCCGTGCCGGTAACCCGCCATCCAGGCCGGAGATGCCGAGGCGTCGTTTGTCGGTGGTCGTGCTCCCTCCATCGAATTGTGCGGCAGCGCCGAGCGAGGAACAAGCCGACAACGGCAACGGTTTTCTGCGCAGCCGCTACACGACTGCTATCGTGGCAACGGAGTGCACGGCATCAGCATCGAGTCGGCCTTGCCCGGAGGGAAACACCGTGGCCGCATCGCGAAAGCAATCCATCCCGAAAGACGGCTCGCGCGTCGCCGTTGTCGCCGGGCTGCGAACCCCGTTCGCCCGCCAACTCACCGCCTTCAGCGGCGTGAACGCCATCCAGCTCGGCACCATGGTGACCAGTGACCTCATGGCGCGCATGGACCTAGACCCGGCGCTGGTCGAACGCCTGGTCTACGGCCAGGTCGTGATCCTGCCCGAGGCGCCCAACGTCGCCCGTGAGGTCGGCCTCGCCGCCGGGTTGCCGGGCAGCACCGACGCCTACAGCGTCTCGCGCGCCTGCGCCACCAGCTTTCAGGCCGCAGCCGACGTCGCCACGGCGATCCGTGGCGGGGAGATCCAGATTGGAATGGCCGGGGGCACCGATTCGGCCTCGGTGCTGCCCATCCAGTTCAGCCGGCCGCTGTCCGACGCCTTCATCAAGGCCGGCCGCGCGAAGGGCATGGGCGCGAAACTGAAGGCCTTCCGCGGCATCCGCCCACGCCATCTCGCGCCAAAGCCGCCGGCGATACGCGACTACTCCACCAATCTCGGTATGGGCGACATCGCTGAGCAAATGGCCAAGAATCACGGTATCGGCCGCGAGGAGCAGGACCGGTTCGCCGTACGCTCCCACCAGCGCGCGCACCAGGCGTGGGAAGACGGCCTGCTGGACGAGGAGGTCATGACCGGGTTCGCACCGCCCTACGACCACGATCCCATCACCCGGGACAACACCATCCGCGCCGATTCCACCGAGGCCGACCTGGCCAAGCTGCGCCCGGCATTCGATCGGCGCCATGGCACAGTGACTGCGGCCAACAGCACGCCATTGACCGACGGCGCCGCCACCCTGGTGCTCATGGCCGAGGACCGCGCCCGTGAGCTGGGCTATGAGCCCTTGGGATTCATTCGTTCAACGGCCTTCACGGCGACAGACCCGTTCAACGACGCGCTCATGGGCCCCTCGCACGCCACCCCGTTAGCCCTGGACCGCGCCGGGGCTCGACTCGCGGATATGGATCTGGTGGACATGCACGAGGCATTTGCCGCACAGACACTGGCCAACATCACCAACTGGCCGTCAAAGCGCTTCGCTCGCGATGTCCTCGGGCGCGACGAGCCCATTGGGGAGATCGACTGGGAGCGGTTCAACGTCCTGGGTGGCTCCATCGCCTACGGCCATCCGTTCGCCGCGACCGGCGCGCGTATCATCACCCAGACGTTGCGCGAGCTTCGCCGCCGCGGCGGCAGTCTGGCACTGACCACGGCGTGCGCCGCCGGAGGCCTGGGTGCAGCCATGGTTCTGGAGGCAGCGTGATGGCCGAAGAAGCGACGACGGATCACCAGCAGATCTTCACGATCACCCGACGCGACGACAGCGTAGCGGTGATCACCGTCGACGTCCCCGGCGAGAGTCACAACATCCTCACCCGGGCCCTCCTCCGCGAGGCCGAGGAGTGCTTCGACAATCTCGCCGCGGACACGGAGCTTCGAGGCGTGGTTTTCATGAGCGCCAAACCGGGCTCATTCATCGCCGGCGCCGATATCGAAATGCTATACGCCTGCGGCACTGCCGACGAAGCCAGTGAACTCGCACGCGCCGGGCAACAGCTCATGAACCAACTGGCAGAGCTGCGCGCGCCGGTGGTCGCCGCCATCCACGGCAGTTGCCTCGGCGGCGGCCTGGAGTTGGCCCTCGCCTGTGACGGGCGTGTCTGCACAGACAGCGAGCGCACCAGCCTGGGACTTCCTGAGGTCATGCTCGGCCTGCTTCCGGGCAGCGGTGGCACGCAACGTCTGCCCCGACTCGTCGGCATCCAGTCGGCACTGGACGTCATGCTCACGGGGCGCAATCTGCGACCCCATCAGGCGCGTCGGCAGGGTCTGGTGGACGACGTGGTCCCGGAACCGATCCTGGAGGAGGCCGCCGTCGAGCGCGTCCATGAACTCCGTGATCGCCGCCCGGCCCGGCGTCGGCGCGGATGGATGGCGTGGTTGCTGGAAGGCAATCCACTGGGGCGAGCCGTTGTCTTTCAGCAGGCGCGCAAGCAAGCAGCGGCCCGCGGTCGGGGCAATTACCCCGCGCTGCCACGCATCATCGAGTCCGTGGAGACCGGTATCAGTGACGGGCTGGACAAAGGCCTGGAGCGCGAGGCCGAGTGCTTCGGCGAGCTGGCCATGACCCCCCAGGCACGGCAACTGATGCACGTCTACTTCGCCAGCACCAGCATGAAAAAGGACCCGGGCACCGATTCCGGGGCCAAGCCGCGTCCCGTGCGGCGCGCGGCGGTCCTCGGTGCCGGGCTCATGGGCGCAGGCATCGCCTTTGTCACAGCGCACCGGGCCGGGATCCCCGTTCGCCTGAAGGATGTAGCCGCGAAGGGGCTTAACCAGGGCATGCGGCATATTCACGGCCAACTCGAGGACCAGCGGCGGCGCCGCCGCCTCACGGGTTTCGACGTCGAGCAGCAGCGCAACCGCGTGACGCCGACGCTGGACTATAGCGGCTTTCACGGCGTGGACCTGGCAATCGAGGCCGTGTTCGAGGACCTGGAACTGAAGCGGCGCATGGTGCGCGACGTAGAGGACAACGGCCACCCTGGGACCATCTTCGCCTCCAACACCTCCTCCATCCCCATTACGCGGATTGCGGAGGGTGCCAATCGCCCGGGCAACGTTATCGGTATGCACTACTTCTCACCGGTGGAGAAGATGCCACTCCTGGAGGTCATCACCACCGAGCATACCGATCCCGAAGTGGTGGCGACGACGGTGGCAGCGGGACGGCAACAGGGCAAAACGGTGATTGCCGTCGGCGACAGCGCCGGTTTCTACGTCAACCGCATCCTGGCGCCCTATCTCAACGAAGCGTGGTATCTCCTGCGCGAGGGCGTCGCCATCGACCACGTAGACCGTGTACTAAAGGACTTCGGCTTCCCGGTAGGTCCGTTCGCCCTGCTCGACGAGGTGGGCCTGGATGTCACGGCCAAGGTGGCACCTATCCTCCATGAGGCCTTCGGCGAGCGCATGAAACCCGTCCCCGAAACCGATACGTTGCTGAACGATGGTCGCTACGGGCGCAAGAGCAACAAGGGCTTCTACCGCTACGACAAGCGACGAGGCAAGGGCAGCAAACCCGTGGATACCGGCGTGTACGAGCTCCTGGGGGTTCAGCCCCGCAGCGAGATGGCCGCTGCCGAGATCATCGACCGCACCGTTCTACCCATGGTCAACGAGGCCGCCCGTTGCCACGACGAGAACGTGATCCGCTCCCTGCGCGACGGTGACATCGGGGCGGTCTATGGCATCGGCTTCCCGCCTTTTCGTGGTGGACCGTTCCGCTACATGGACGAGCGGGGTCCGGCGGTCATCGCGGAGCGATTGCAATCACTCCAGCATCAGCTCGGCGCGAGGTTCGCCCCTGCACCGATTCTCGAGCGCATGGCCAATACCGGGGAGACATTCCACGATGGCTAGTTACTAACCTTGAAGGAAGTGAAGCCAGGTCTCAGCCTCAAGGTGCGGCTTGCCGGCAAGGCGCGCGAGCGCAGGCGGGCAGTGATTCGCACGTCAAGGGAGCGCAACGCCGACGGCGAGCCGCACCTTGAGGCCCTTCGGGTGGTGATGGACGCCGCTGTGGACCGCAAAGCTCGTCGGTTGTGTAGCGTCACTACACCGCCCTCCTCGCGCCTTACCACAGCGGCGCCATCACCACTGAGGCCTGGCTTGACTTCCTTAAAGGTTAGTAGTCGGCGGTGACCACGCAGTTCCGGCCGGCCTTCTTGGCGGCGTACAGCGCGGCGTCGGCACGCGCCATGAGCGTGCCGGCGTCCTCGCCGTGATCCGGGTACGCGGCAACGCCGATACTCACGGTCATGGCCACCGTGTCACCGCTGTCGAGCCGCAGTGGCTCCCCGGACACCAGGGCTCGCAGTCGTTCAGCTGCGAGAGTGGCATCGGCGGCCGTCAATTCCGGCATCACCACCGCCAGTTCCTCGCCGCCGTAGCGGGCAGCGTAATCCACCGTCCGGATGCTGTCCTGGACAAGCCGCGCCAGGCAGCGCAGGACCTGATCCCCCGCCAGGTGCCCGAGGCTGTCGTTGACCTGTTTGAAGTGGTCGACGTCCAGCCAAACGAGAGCCAGCGGATGGCCGTAGCGCTGGGCGCGAGCCAGCTCCTCGGCGAACTGGCGCTCCAGCTGGCGGCGGTTGTACAGGCCGGTCAACGGGTCCCGGATGGCCAGGCGCGCGAGTTCCTGCTCCATGCGCTTGCGGTGATCGATATCCATAATGATGCCTTCCAGGCGGACCTCCGGCCCGTTGGCCACGTTACAGCCCTGCTCCCAGACCCAGATCAAGCGCCCGTCCCGTCGCCTCAACCGGTATTCGACGGCGAAGGGCTCACCCGCGGCCATGGCCGCATGTACGGCATTCGCCACCGCGTCGCGATCATCCGGATGAATCAGCTCGGCAAAGGCGATCTCGTCGTTATTCTTCAGGGCTTCCGGGGGATAGCCGGTGACTGCCTGCGCTCCCGGGGAGACGTAGAGCATGGTCCACAACGGGTCATCGCAACAGCTATAGGCCATGCCCGGCAGGTTCGCGAGCAGGGTGGCCAACTCGCGTTCGCGCGCCTGCAGAGCCGACTCAACCCGTCGCGTGCCGGTGACATCGCGCCCGATGAACACGACCCCCATGACCCTCCCCCGGGCCGACAACAGGCGCCGGGACGACCACAGCATGATGCGCGCATCGCCACTGCGGGTGTGGATCCGGGTCTCGAAGTCCTCCACGTCGTCGCCGCCGGCAATGGTCGCCTGTACCGCGGCCAACGCGTGCTCGCGCTCGGCCGCATCGGGATAGAGCCATTCCCAGATGCGGGGATTGCCCACTGCCTCGTGGCGCCGATAGCCGCTGATGTGTTCAGCCGCCTTGTTCCACAGCGTGACGCGACCCTCGGGATCGAGCCCGTTGATCCAGATGCTGGCGTTGTCGATAACCGCTTCCCGGAACTGGTTGAGTTCATCCATGGCCAGCCGCTGGCGATCGCGCTCGGCAGCGCGTCGCGAATCCTGGCGGAGCTGGCCGCGGACAACCGCGAACAACACCAGTGCGGTCACGATGGCGAACAACCAGCCCTTGGCGGTCTGGATCGGCAACTGCGCCTGTTCGGCGGGGAACAGCCACGCCACGAACTGGTCCGAGAATCCGATCCACAGGCCGGCGACGAGCGCATACACCAGCGCGACCCGAGCAGCGCGCTCCGTTGCCCCACCCTTACCTGACCACTCGCGCATGCGTCTGACTCCGGACCATGGTTATTGCGGTCAGCAATGCCGACTCACCGGAATCCGTACGACGGGGCATCAACCGACCGACCAGCACGCCCCCATGGCCCGCTTCCCGGCAGCCTGCCCCTGATTGTGCGCCGCGCGGGCATGTTTGCAAACGACGACACCGCGGCGGTTACGGGCACAACCGGGCAAGTGCCTGCGCGCGCGTGACCGACCGGCCGGACGGCAGTGCCGCCGAGGGCTCCTGAAACCAGGCGCGCAGGTCGGCCAGCACGGAGTCGGCACCGGAGT
>JAWOFB010000374.1:0-5586 GCA_046482445.1 Ectothiorhodospiraceae bacterium
CCGCTGGTCACCCCCAGCACGATGGCCGGCGGGAAGAAGCCGCCCCAGTCCCGGGTGAGGGACGCCGGCACCTCGCCCATGATGAGTTGCGCCCCCTTGTCCAGGGCATCCGAGAGGTGGCGCCGGACCTTTTCGTAGCCGTTGCGGTCGACTAACGGCCCCAGGTCCGTGTCCGACTCCATGCCATCGCCGACCTTGAGATCGCTGGCGCGCTGGCGCACCCGCTCGGCGAAATCCGCGGCCACGTCCTCCTGGACCAGGATGCGGTTGGCGCAAACGCAGGTCTGACCCCCGCCGCGGAACTTGTTGCCGATGAGGTTATCGGCGGCGGCATCCAGGTCGGCGTCGTTGAACACGATGTACGGGGCGTTGCCGCCGAGCTCCAGGGTGAGCTTTTTCACCTGGGCGGCACTGCGCTGGATGAGCTCCCGGCCCACTTCCGTGGAGCCGGTGAAACTGAGCACGCGCACATCCGGATGGTCGCACAGGGTATCCCCGATGGGACCGGCCGAGCCGGTGACCAGGTTGACCTTGCCGGGCGGCAGGTCCAGCTCCCGGTCCAGGATGTGGAATAGCGCCACCATGGTCAGAGGCGTCTTGGACGAGGGCTTGATGACGCTGGGGCAGTCGGCTGCCAGGGCGGCCGAGAGCTTCTTGGCGATCATGCCGATGGGGAAGTTCCAGGGTGTCACCAGCGCCACCACGCCGGCGGGCCGGTAATGGACCGTCCAGGAGCAGTTACGCGGCCGCTCCTCCAGGACGCGCGGCTCCAGGGCGTCCAGGTGCGCGGCGCTGTAGCGGAAGAAGCCGGCGGCGTAGTCCACCTCGCCCTGGGCCTCTTTCCAGGGCTTGCCGTGCTCCAGGCACAGGATGCGCCCGATCTCCTCGCGGTTGGCCTGCAGGGCATCGGCAATGCCGTCCAGCCACTGGCGGCGCTGCGCCAGAGACGCCGGCGTAGCGAGAGCCCCGCGGCCCGCGGCCACGGCGCGGTTGGTCTCTTCGGGGCCCATGCCGGGCACGCGGGCCAGATCGGCGCCGTCGACCGGGTTGGTGACCGTCAGTGTTTTGCCGTGATCGGCATCGAGCCGCTGGCCGTTGATATATCCCTGGGTGTTCCGAAGCAAAGGTGATTCGAGCATGACTCCCCCGCTGGCTTGGCGCTGCGGCCGGGCGGCTCCCGGCCCGGCGCATCATTGTGCATGTTGCAGGGCCGGGCGTGGCCCGGCAAGGGCGCGTCTATTGTCCTGGTGGCACGTACCCACGCGCCTTGTCGACGACGTTGTTGAGTGACTCCCCGGCCTGCCACCGGCCGAGATTCTCCCGGAACTGCTCGCTCAGGGCCTCACGCCAGCCGACCACGTCCCCCGCCATGTGCGCGGTGATGATTGCCTGGGGGAAATCCCACAGCGGATGATCGGCGGGTAGCGGCTCGCTTTCGAAGACATCCAGCGCTGCCCCGGCGATGGTGCCATCGCCCAGGGCCGCCACCAGCGCATCGGTCTCCACGATGGGCCCGCGACCGATGTTGATCAGGCGTGCCGACGGTTTCATGGCGGCAAAGGCCTCGGCCCCGAACAAGCGCCGTGTGGACTCGGTAAGCGGCGCGGCAATCACCACGAAATCCGCCTCCGGCAGGTGCTCGAGCAGACTGCTCTGGGCGTGGATGCGGCCGAAGTCGGGATCTTCGCTGCGCGCCGAGCGCGCCACGGCATCCACGCTCAGGCCCGCGGCCGCCAGCATGCGGCCGATGCGGCGGCCAATGGCCCCGGCGCCGACAACCAGTGCGCGCTGGCCGGCTGCGCGCTCGGTGTCCCGGTGTTGCCAGACGTGGCGTTCCTGGTAGCGGATGGAGGCAGGCAAGTCCTTGGCAAACGCCAGAACGAGCCCGAGTACGAATTCGGCAATGGCACCGTCAAAGATGCCGCGCGCGTTGGTCACCGGAATGTCGCTTTGCTGCAGGGCCGGGAACATCAGGGCATCGACGCCGGCGCTGGTGGCATGGATCCACTGCAGCCGATCGGCCAGGTGCCAGCAGGCCGCGAGCATCTCGGTGCGGAAATCCGTAACCAGCAGGATCTCCGCACCGGGCAGGGTTTGCTCCAGGGACTCGCGACTGTTGGCCAGCCGCAACTCGGCGTGGCCCTCCAGGGGCTCCAGCCCCGGGGGCAGGGCCTCGCCTTCGGCGGTGAGTACGGTAATCACGGGCTTGGGCATGTGGATGCCTCCGCAGGGTGGCTCGGCGCGGTGTCCGGCGGACGAGGCGCAGCGTCACCGGCCGCGCATCCGGTTGCAGGCGACGGTATACAGGGGGGTGAGGGGCGTCAACCGCAGGCCGCGGAGCCGCGGCACTGTGGCGTCGCGGTTCTTGACCGTGCGCGCGGGCGCGGCATAGCCTCTACGGATATTGCCGCGAGCAAGCGGTGCCACCCCGCCCGGTTCCAGTTCGGAGGACTCATGGCCGTCAACCCCACCGACACCGATGCCCAGGATCTGGATGATGTCCGCGATGCCAGCTGGGCGCCGGCGCTGCGCGCCATCCCGGTTGCCGGTATCCGGAAGATGGTCAACATGGCGGCCAGCATGGAGGACGTGGTCCATCTGTCCATCGGCCAGCCGAACTTCCCCACGCCGCGGCACATTGTCGATGCCTACATCGAGGCGCTGGAGGAGGGCCATACCGGCTATACCATGGACGCCGGGCTGCCGGAGCTGCTGACGGCGCTGGCGGAGTATTACAGTCAGCGCTACAACCGCACGCTGACCGAGGACAACATCCTCATCACCGCTGGCTGCACCGAGGCCATGTACCTGGCGCTGACCGCGACCTCGGCGCCGGGGCGGCAGTTCCTGGTCACGGATCCCACGTTCCTGCTGTACGCGCCGCTCATCCGCATGAACGGCGGCGAGGTGAAGTACATCCCGACGCGCGCCGAGCACGGTCACCAGCTGGATCCCCAGGAGGTGATCGACAACATCGGCATGCGCACCTACGGCATCGTGCTCAACTCGCCGAGCAATCCCACCGGCACGGTGTACCCGGCCGAGACCATCGACGCCATCTGCCAGGAGGCGGCGTACCGGGGCGTGTACGTGTTCAGCGACGAGGTCTACGACCACCTGCTGCTGGACGACATGCAGTACCCCAGTGTCCTGCGGCATGCCATGGACCTGGACAACGTCATGGTCGCCAGCTCCTTCTCCAAGACCTACAGCATGGCCGGTCTGCGGATCGGCTGGATCATCTCCAGCCAGGGCGCGATCAAGAAGCTCCGGCGCTATCACATGTTCACCACGACGGTGGCGAATACCCCGGCCCAGTGGGCGGGGATCGCCGCGCTCAAGGGCGACCAGAGCCCCGTGGAGGAGATGGTCCAGGAGTACGCCCGGCGCCGCGACCGGGTGGTGCAGCTGGTCAGCGAGACGCCCCATCTCACGGGCTACTGGCCCCAGGGGGCGTTCTACCTGTTCCCGTCGTTGCCGCACGGGGCCAACGCCAACCAGATCTGCCTGCGCATGCTCGAAGAGACGGGTGTCTGCACGGTCCCGGGCGACGCCTTCGGCGAGAGCTGCAGTAATTCGCTGCGCATTAGCTACTCCACCTCGCTGGAGAAGATCGAAGAGGCGTTCGAGCGCATGATTCCCTGGCTGGCCAAACAGGACTTCTGACCGCCGACCCGCAACGCCGGGAGGGGCAAACATGGCCGTTCGCGTCCAAGACGCCGAGGGGATTCGCACCATCACGCTGGATCGCCCGGACAAGCGCAACGCGCTCACCGGGGCGATGTACGGCGACCTGCGCGACGCCGTTCGCGGTGCCGATACCGAGCCCGCCGTGCGGGCGCTGTTGATCCGGGGCGCTGGCGCCGACTTCTGCGCCGGCAATGACCTGGAGGACTTCGGGCCCGAAGCGGCCGCGCGCCTGGAGCGCGGCGAGGACCTGCCGGTCATGGCCCTCATCGACACCGTGCTGGATCTCGAAAAGCCCCTGGTGGCCGCGGTCCGCGGGCACGCGGTCGGCATTGGCACGACGCTGCTGCTCCACTGCGACGTGGTGGCGGCCAGCGAGACGGCGCGTTTCTCACTGCCCTTCGCGCGCCTGGGCCTGGCCCCGGAGTTTGCCTCCAGCTACCTGTTACCGCTGCTCGCGGGCCCGGTCCGGGCCCGCCATGCCCTGCTGCTGGGGACCCCTTTCGACCGCGAGCAGGCCCGGGAGATGGGCATGGTGTCGCTGGCCTGCGCCGACGCGGATCTGGACAACGAGGCCGTGACAGCCGCCGCCAGCCTGGCGGCCCTGCCACCCGGCGCCGTGCGCGCCACCAAGCGCCTGGTCAATGACCACCATCGCCAGGCGGTGCGGGCAGCGGTGGCCACCGAGGCCGAGGCCTTCCGAGAGGGACTGACTTCCGCCGAACACCAGGAGGCGGTGGCCGCCTTCTTCCACAAGCGCGCACCCGACTTCAGCCGCTTCAAATAACGACACGGGGCAGAGCATGACCGACGACATCAGCCGGCTGCGGCGGATCCTGGCCACGTACCGGAATGTTGCCGTGGTCGGGTTGTCGGCCAAGTGGCACCGACCGAGCTATTTCGCCGCCAAGTATCTGCTGGATCACGGCTACAACGTCATCCCGGTGAACCCCGCCTACAGCGAGATCCTGGGTCGGCCGAGCTACCCGGACCTGCGCAGCATCCCGGAGCCGGTGGATGTGGTGGATATCTTCCGCCGCCCGGAGGAGGTGCCGGCGCTGGTCGATGACGCCATTGCCATCGGCGCCGCGGTGGTGTGGATGCAGATCGGCATCCAGCACCAGGCGGCCGCTGAGCAGGCCCGGGCCGCCGGCTTGGAGGTGGTCATGGATCGCTGTATGAAAATCGAGTACGCCCGCCTTTTCGGCGGCCTCAACTGGATGGGCGTCAATACCGGCGTCATCTCCGCCCGGCGGCCGCAGCACGTGCCGCACTGACCCTGCCCGAGCGAGACCCCATGAGCGAGCGATCCTTTGGTTTCGAGACCCTCTGCCTGCACGCCGGGCACATCCCGGATGCGGCCACCGGCGCACGCGCGGTGCCCATCTACCAGACCACGTCCTACGTCTTCGACAGTACGGACCACGCGGCGAGCCTGTTCAACCTGCAGACCTTCGGCAACATCTACGGTCGCATGAACAACCCCACCACGGCGGTGCTGGAAGAGCGCATCGCCGCGCTGGAGGGCGGGCGCGCGTGCCTGGCGGTGGCCTCGGGCATGAGCGCGCAGATGACCGCGCTGCTCACCCTGTGCGAGCAGGGTGACGAGATCGTCGCCGCCCGCACCCTCTACGGCGGCACGTTCAGCCAGTTCAACGTCACCTTCCGCAAGATGGGCATTACGGTCCATTTCGTGGACCCGGACGAGCCGGAGAATTTCCGGGCTGCCATTACGGAGCGCACGCGCTGCCTCTACGCCGAGACCATCGGCAATCCCCGGGGCAACATCCTGGACATCGAAGCCGTGGCGGGGATTGCCCGGGACGCCGGCATCCCGCTGATGGTGGACAACACCCTGGCCAGCCCGCACCTGTGCCGGCCCATCGAGCACGGCGCCGA
>JAWOFB010000397.1:0-3646 GCA_046482445.1 Ectothiorhodospiraceae bacterium
CCGCTGGTAAGGGCCCTTACCAGCGGAAAACGTAATCGAACCATTGCTACACGACTGGCTGCCCTTACACGTTTTCCCACTCCAGTTACCCGGATCCGCTACGGGATTACCTCCGCCTCCGCCTGGGTTGCCCACATTCCGCCCAACGGCGACCTCAAGCCGTCGCCGGGAGTCGGTTTCAGTACCCGACAGGCTCGGGGCGCCTGCGAGAATCAACAGTTCACAGTCATCACCATCGATCCCTGCTTCGGCAATGCGTGCGCCTGTCGCACCGCTCTGTCCGATGGCCAGTTCCTCGCCGGCAAGGTTGTTACACGCCTCATCGAAATCATCATCTGGCGCCTGAGCCAGTCTATTCGCCGCCCACTCCAGGGCCGTCTCCGCCAGGTACAGGGCCTGGACGCCCTGGCGGTGCTCGGCGCCGGTGCGGGCGCCGGTGCTGGTCAGCGTGGCGATGGTGGCGCCGCCGACGGCGAAGACGAGCAGCATGACCACGGCGATGATGGCCACGGCGCCGCGTTGGTTCCGAATCCGGTTCATGGGCGCGGCCTCCCGGTGGCCTGGTACGGGGGGAGGTCTTCGATGGTCAGATGGAGGCTCCACAGGGTCACGCTGTCGCCTCCGTTGGCGACTTCCGTCTCGAAGAAGAAGGTGGCATCGGTTGCATCATCAACGGCGGCGGCAATGGTCTCGCCGTCACGCAGCAGTTCACCGTCGCTCACGGCGTAGCTGTACTCCGTGGACGGACCGTTGCGGTTGAGCGTCAGCGTCTGGTCGCCACCCAGGTCCACACTGTCAGCGGCGCGCAGGTCACGGACCAGTCGCTCCAGTGCCAGGCTCGCCTGACGCTCGCGATCGGCGAGCCGGCGGCCCTCGATGTAGGCGTTGATGCCGGTACTCATGACCGGAGCGAGGACGGCGACGAGGACGGCGAGCACCACCAGCGTGAGAATCAGCTCGATGAGCGTGACCCCACAGGGGCGGCGCGACGGTCTTACAGTGGGCATGGCTTCACGACTCCAGATCATAGACCCAGCCCCGGAAGGTGCTGCTGTTATCGGGTGATTCGATTTTTATTGTGATCCGCCCGCAATCCGTGCTGTCGCACTTGTCCCAATCCGATTCACTATCTCCGAGCTGACATTGAACGGTATTCTCGTCCACGGCGTCGTTGTAGCCACTGGGCCAATCCGGGGTGTCGCCGTCGTTGCGGAACGTACTCACAGCCGTCTCACAGCTGTCCTGAAAATCCTCGTTGTCGGTAAAATCCAACTGCCCGGTTCGCTTGGCGGCGTAGAGGATCTCCAGGCGTTGCTGGGCCAGTTGGCTGCTGCGCACGGTGCTCTGCTCCAGGCCGATGCCCTGGAGGGCGGTGGTATAAAGCCCCAGGAGCGCGGGCACGGCCAGGGCCACGATGACCAGGGCCACCACCAACTCTAAAAGGCTGATGCCGCTTTGCCGGCGCGCGCTGCGCTCAGTCATGATCACCGCCGCACATAACCGCTCTCCGTCGTCACCGTGACCGTCTCGCTCTCGCCGTCTGCACTGAGCGTGAGACTGGCGCCGTCGGACGGCGCACCCGAGGGATACTCGAAACGCACATCCGCGCAGCTACTGCAGGCCACCCGCCCCAGGGAACGCTGGGCTTCGCCGTCGGCGAAACGCCGTGCCAGCCAGTCATCGGCACCCGGGTCGCAGGCATCGTCACCCGAATCACAGGCCTCCAGAACGTAGCCGTCGCCGGCGAAGCGCAGCCGATAGTGCGTCGCTCGGTTCATGGCCCGCGCCTGGCCGTAGCGCAGATCCGCCGCCAGCGTATCCGCAGCCCCGGTAAGGTCAGCGGTCCATCCCGACCAGCGGGGCGCCGCGACTGCGCCAATCGCACCGACAATGAGCAAAACGAGTACCAGCTCCAGCAACGAGAAGCCGTTTGCGCCCACGGACGCTCTGGTCGGCGAGCGTTGGCTCGCGGCCTCCCCGGAGTCGGTACCATGTAATCGCCTGATCATGGTTGCATGCTCAATCCCCAGACACGCATGCACAAGGACCGGGTTGGCAAAAACGGCACCGAAGAACGGGTTGACCGTGCTGTCTTGCAGCACAACTAGTTATGACACGGTAGCCTGGACCGATGTATTTTGAATATTGGAGATGGTGATTCGGTCATCATCGCAATACTCTGTGTCGCCGGCGGGTTAATGCGCTTCGCCGGGGAATGCTTCGGGCAGCACGCAGCAGTTGGGAGAGCGCAGGACATTGCCAGATTTCCGTGCGCAACTGGAGGCCCAGCAGGCCATACAGGACCTCATCGCGTGGCACGCACCCCTCGAGACCATTCTCCCGGCGGTCTGTCGCCTGCTCGAGCGCCAGCTCACCGGCGCCAAGTGCTCGGTCATGCTTCACGACGGGGACTCGGAAACCCTGAGCCTGGTGGCCGGTGACGCCCTGTCCCTAACCTTTTCCAACGCCATGCAGCAAATCCCCATCGCGGATGGCATGGGAACCTGCGGCACGGCCGCTTGCCGCAACGAAACGATCGTTTCCGAAGACATCCAGCAGGACCCACGCTGGGAGAGTGCTCACGAACTGGCTCGCACCGAAGGCCTGCACGCGTGCCTGTCCACACCGGTGCAAACACGCGACGGGCACGTGGCGGGAACCTTCGCGATTTACTTCGACCGACCCAAGGCGCCGTCAGCGGAAGAGCTGGATGCAGTGCAGCGATTCGGCGGTCTCGTGGCCCTGGCCCTTGAGCGCGACCGGGACCACCGCACCATCGCCGAGAGTGAACAGCTCTACCAGTCGCTGTTCACCCAGCATCCGGATGCCGTCTACGTGCTGGATCTGGACGGCCACTACCAGAGCGGCAATCTAGCCATGGCGGCGCTCACCGGGCTGGACGAAACGGCCATGATCGGGCGGCATTACGCCGACATTCTCGGCACCAGCGAGCGCGCGCGGGGGCGACAGAGCTTCGCCGCCGCCCGGGACGGAGTGCCTGACACCGTGGAACTCCCGGCCCACGTCACCGCTGCGTCGTGGCGGGACCTGGAGATCACGCACCTGCCCATTGTCATGGACGACAACGTCACCGGCGTCTTCGGTGTGGCGCGGGACATCACCGAGCGCAAGCGTCGTGAGCGCGAGTTACACCTGCTGCACCGGGCCGTGGAGAACAGCGTCAACGGCGTCTTCATCGTTGACGCCGCGCAATCGAACACACCGGTCATCTATTCCAATGCCACCTTCCTGAAGCTGACGGGCTACCCCCGGGAGGAGATGATCGGCCGCAACTTCCTCCAGATTCGCGGGCCGGATACGAGTGCCGAGGCCATCAGTCGCGTCCAGCAGGCGGTGAGCGAGGGCGCCGAGGTCCAGGTGCCGCTGCTAAGCTATCGACGCGACGGCACCTCGTTCTGGAGCGAGCTGTACGTCAGCCCGATCCGCGAGGACGGTCAAAGCAAACACTTCGTAGGGGTCCTCCACGACATCTCGGCCCAGAAAGACTACGAGGCCCGGCTGGCGTACTACGCGTCACACGATTTGCTCACCGGTCTGCCCAACCGCCAGAGCTTCGAGACGCAACTGGAGGAAAGCATGGACCTGGCGCGGCGCCGGGGCGAGACACTGGCCGTGCTGTCCGTGG
>JAWOFB010000398.1:0-3275 GCA_046482445.1 Ectothiorhodospiraceae bacterium
CGGCGAGGCGATTGAGGACAAGCTCCGGGGAGCCCCTCCGGCGATCCGCGAGCGGATTACGCTGGTGAACGCGACCCAGGTTGTGGCGATGGACGAATCGCCGTCCCAGGCGCTTCGGGTCAAGCGCGATTCCTCCATGCGCGTGGCGATCAATCAGGTGCGCGAAGGACACGCGCAGGCTGCCGTGTCCGCCGGCAATACCGGGGCGTTAATGGCGACCGCCCGCTACGTGCTCAAGACCTTACCCGGCATTGACCGCCCCGCGATCTGTACGATGTTGCCAAGCATCGGCGGCGCAACGCGAATGCTGGACCTCGGCGCCAATGTCGACTGTACGGCGGAGCACCTGTTCCAGTTCGCCGTGATGGGGTCAGTGCTCGCCGAAGCACTGGATGGAATTGACCAGCCGCGGGTGGGGCTTCTCAATATTGGCGAGGAGGAGATCAAGGGCAACGACCAGGTCAAGCAGGCGGCGCAGATCCTGCTGGAGAGTCGACTTAACTACATCGGGTACGTGGAAGGCGACGATATCTTCCGGGGAACGGCGGACATCATTGTCTGTGACGGGTTTGTCGGCAACGTGGCCCTGAAGACAAGCGAAGGCGTAGCCTCGTTGATTTCGCATTACATGCGCCAGGAGTTTCGCCGGAATCCGTTCAGCAAGCTGGCAGGCTTGCTCGCAAGGCCGACCCTCGGCCGCTTCCGCTCCCGGATTGATCCCCGCCAGTTCAATGGCGCCAGCCTCCTGGGTCTGCGCGGAATCGCGATCAAGAGTCACGGCAGTGCCGACGTCAAGTCGTACGGCCACGCCATCGAAACGGCGATGCTGGAGGCGAGGACGGACGTGCCGGGTCTCATTGATGAGCGTCTGGACCAGGTTCTGTCGGGCAGGCCGGAATCGTGACGTACGCGCGCATTATCGGAACAGGCAGTTATCTGCCCGAGCGCGTCATGACGAACGCTGAGCTCGAGGGGCTGGTGAAAACCAGTGACCGCTGGATCCGGGAGCGCACGGGCATCCATGAGCGTCGGATCGCCGCCCCCGACCAGACCTGTCGGGATCTCGCCATGATTGCCGGGTCCCGCGCGCTGGACGCAGCGGGTGTCCACCCGGGCCAGATCGACCTGGTCATCCTCGGGACCTGCACACCCGACCGAATTTTCCCGAGCACGGCGTGCCTGATCCAGTCCGGCCTCGGTATTGCGCCCGGTGCGATTGCCTTCGACGTCTCCGCCGCGTGCTCCGGCTTCATCTACGGGCTCGACATCGCCGAGCGCTTTTTGCGGACCGGCGGTGCCAAGCGGGCGCTGGTGGTCGGCGCCGAGACCATGAGCCGGATCGTGGACTGGACTGACCGCGGGACCTGCGTGTTGTTCGGGGACGGGGCGGGTGCGGTCGTGCTGGAAGCCGGCCACGAGGCCGGCATCCTGTCGACTCATCTCCACGCTGACGGGGGCTGTGAAGACCTGCTGCAGGTGCCGTGGGGTGTTTCCCAGGGAACGGAGCGTCTGGCGGGCAATGCCGGCAAGCTGCGCATGCGTGGCAACGAGGTCTTTAAGGTGGCTGTGCGCACGTTGGGACGCATTGTCGACGAGACCCTGGCCGTCAACGGTCTGGCCAAGTCCGATGTAGACTGGCTGATCCCGCATCAAGCCAATATCCGCATCATTCAGGCAACGGCAAAGAAGCTGGAGCTGCCCATGGAGCAGGTGGTTCAAACCGTCGGCACGCATGGCAATACGTCGGCCGCATCGATTCCGTTGGCGTTGGATACGGCGGTGCGCGACGGTCGCATCCAACGCGGCGAACTGCTTCTCATGGAAGCGTTCGGAGGCGGCTTCACCTGGGGCTCCGCCCTGCTTCGATACTGATACCGGTCAGAGACACCAAGGCGACGGAATACGACCATGAGTGACGACGGCACAACAGCGTTTGTCTTCCCCGGGCAGGGATCCCAGTCCGTTGGCATGCTGGACGCTCTGGCTGAGGACAAGCCGCTAGTGAAGCAGACCTTCGCCGAGGCATCCGAGGCTCTGGGTGTGGATCTCTGGCAACTGGTCCACCAGGGGCCGGGCGAGGAACTCAATCGCACGGACCGGACGCAACCGGCCATGTTGGCCGCCGGAGTGGCGGTCTGGCGCGTGATGCAGGAGGCTGACGTGCCGGCCCCGGCCGTCATGGCCGGTCACAGCCTCGGTGAATATACGGCGCTCGTCTGTGCCGGGGCACTGCATTTCGCCGATGCGGTCGCCCTGGTCGCCGATCGGGGCCGCTTTATGCAGTCAGCCGTGCCGGCCGGCGAGGGCGCCATGGCGGCGATTCTCGGGCTCAGCGACGAGCAGGTGGCCGACGTTTGCGATGCCGCTGCCCAGGGCGAAGTGGTCCAGCCGGTCAATTACAATGCCCCGGGACAGGTCGTGATTGCCGGCGGCGCGGCGGCGGTGGAGCGTGCGGTTGCCGGTGCCAAGGAGGCCGGCGCCAAGCGCGCCATGCCGCTGCCGGTGAGCGTGCCTTCGCACTGCGCACTTATGGCACCTGCCGCAGAGCGGCTGGCGGAACGGTTGCGCGGGGTCACCTTCCAGTCGCCAAGCATTCCCGTTCTCCACAACGTGGATGTCGCGACCAGTGACGATCCGGACGCCATTCGTGATCGCCTGGTGCGCCAGCTCCACAGCCCCGTGCGCTGGGTGGAGACCATCCAGGCGCTGGCTGATCGTGGCGTGGACACCGTTGTGGAGTGCGGGCCGGGCAAGGTGTTGAGCGGACTCACGCGGCGGATCGACAAGACGCTGGCGAGCCATGCGGTTCACGATCCGGCCAGCCTCGCGGCCTTGAGCCAGGGGTGAGCGGTTCGGTGTGCGCGTGAGCAAGCGATGAGGAGAGGCCTACATGAGTGACCAACAACGCGTGGCCCTGGTGACCGGGGCGAGTCGCGGCATCGGGCATGCCATCGCCCAGCGCCTGGCCGCCCAGGGGCATCAGGTCGTGGGAACCGCGACCAGCGACAGTGGCGCACAATCCCTCAGCGAGGAGCTGGCTCCGGTCGGCGGGTTTGGCCTGCGGCTGGACATTAGCGATACGGACAGTATTTCGGCGGCGATCGACACCATTGAAAGCCGGCTCGGTGCCCCCTTGATCCTCGTGAATAACGCCGGGATCACGCGTGACAACCTCATGATGCGCATGAAAGACGCGGAATGGGATGAGGCGATCGATACCAACCTCACTGGCCTGTATCGCGTTACCAAGCGGTGTTTGCGCGGGATGATGAAGG
>JAWOFB010000029.1:0-6446 GCA_046482445.1 Ectothiorhodospiraceae bacterium
CCCGGACTCACGCTCCACGCCCGCAGTGATGAACCCGAGCGCGTGCCGCTGGCGCAGTTCCTGGAGGATTTCGAGGGACGCTGCCTGTTCGTGGCCGAGACCGCGGGCCACCGGGAGGCGCTCACGGAGACCCTGGCCCGTGAGGGCATCCATCCGCGTACGTTCGAGCACTGGCAGACGTTCCTGGATGACGACAGCCGCTTTGGGATCACGGTGGCGTCCCTGGACCACGGCCTGGTGCTCGATGACCCGCAGCTGGCCGTGATTCCGGAACCGGTGCTGCTGGGCGATCGCGCGCAGCAGCGGCGACGCCGGCGCCAGCAGGAGCGGGATCCCGCTCTTATCATCAAGGATCTCAATGATCTGGCGATCGGTGCTCCCGTTGTGCACGAAGACCACGGGGTTGGCCGTTACCGGGGGCTGCAGCGCCTGGAGGTCGGGGATTCGCCCACGGAGTTCCTCATGCTCGAGTACGCCGGGGGTGACAAGCTCTATGTCCCGGTGTCGTCACTGCACCTGATCAGCCGCTACACGGGTGCAGAAGAAGACCAGGCGCCCCTGCACCGACTCGGCAGCGATGCGTGGCAGAAGGCCCGGCGTCGCGCGGCGCAGAAGGCACGCGACGTCGCCGCCGAGCTCCTGGATGTCTATGCCCGGCGGGCCTCGCGCACCGGCCAGGCCCTGACCATTGATGACGACGATTACCGCCGTTTCGCCGAGGCATTCCCGTTCGAGGAGACACCGGACCAGCAGGACGCCATTGACGCGGTGCTCGCGGACCTGCGATCCGAGCAGCCCATGGACCGGGTGGTCTGCGGCGACGTCGGCTTTGGCAAGACCGAAGTGGCCATGCGCGCAGCCTTCGTGGCCGTTAACAATAACCAGCAGGTGGTGATGCTGGTGCCCACAACCCTGCTCGCCCAGCAGCACTACCAGACCTTCCGCGACCGGTTCGCGGAGTGGCCTGTACGCATCGGCGTATTGTCCCGGTTCAACAGCGCCAAGGAGACGCGTCAGACGCAGGCCGCCCTCGCCGATGGCAGCCTGGATATCCTGATCGGCACGCACCGCATGCTCCAGAGCGAGCTGGATACCAAGCGCCTGGGACTGGTCATTGTCGACGAAGAACACCGCTTTGGTGTCCGGCACAAGGAGAAGCTCAAGCAGATGCGGGCGGAAGTGGACCTGCTCACGCTCACTGCCACGCCCATCCCGCGCACACTCAACATGTCCCTGGCCGGTTTGCGTGACCTGTCGATCATTGCCACGCCTCCGGCGCGGCGCCTCGCGGTCAAGACCTTTGTCAACGAGTGGAGCGACACCCTCATCCGCGAGGCGTGCTCGCGCGAGATCAAGCGCGGCGGACAGGTCTACTTCCTGCACAACGACGTGGATTCCATCGCGCGCATGGCCGAATATGTGGAGGATCTTGTGCCGCAGGCCCGCGTCGGTATTGCCCACGGGCAGATGGCGGAGCGGGACCTGGAGCACGTGATGCTGGATTTCTACCACCAGCGCTACAACATCCTGGTGTGCACCACGATTATCGAATCCGGCATCGACATTCCCAACGCCAACACCATGATCATGAACCGGGCCGACCGCTTCGGCCTGGCCCAGCTCCACCAGTTGCGTGGCCGCGTGGGCCGATCCCATCACCGGGCCTATGCGTACCTGATCGCGCCCCCCTATCGCGCCATGACGGCGGATGCGGCGAAACGCCTGGACGCGATTAGTGCCCACGAGGACCTGGGCGTTGGATTCACGCTGGCGAGTCACGACCTGGAGATCCGGGGCGCCGGGGAACTGCTGGGTAGCGGCCAGAGCGGGCAGATGGCCGAGGTGGGCTTCAGCCTGTACAACGATATGCTGGATCGCGCCGTCCACGCCCTGAAAAGCGGCGACGAACCGGCCCTGGACGCGCCGCTGCACCGGGGGGCGGAAGTGGATCTGCGCCTGCCGGCCCTGATCCCGGAGGACTACCTGCCGGATGTCCACGCCCGGCTGGTGCTCTACAAACGCATCGCCAGCGCTGCCTCCGAGACGGAGCTCAAGGATCTTCAGGTGGAGATGATCGACCGTTTCGGCCTGCTGCCGCAGCCGGCGAAAAACCTGTTCCGGGTCACCGCTTTGAAGCTTCGGGCCGAGGCGTTCGGCATCGTGAAGGTCGAGGCCAGTAGCGACGGCGGCAGCCTGGTCTTCGGCGACGAGGCCCGCGTGGATCCCGCCGTCCTGGTGGAACTAATCCAGAACAAGCCCCAGCTGTATCGACTGGAAGGCCAGCACCGGCTGCGTGTGCACCGGGAGATGCCCGAGCACGAGGACCGGTTCACGGTTATCGAGGAGCTACTGGATACCCTGCGACTGCGCGAGGCCGCCTGAGCGGCCGCAACACTTGGCCCAATGGCTCACACGAAGAGGATCAAGCGATGACAACCAGCTCACCCGGGCGCATGGCCTTGCTCGCGGCTGCTACCGCCCTGCTACTGCCGTTGCCGCTGGCAGCCCAGGACTATCGCGTCGAAGTCATCGTGTTCACGCAGTCTCCCATCAGCGACGACAACCCGGAGCAGTGGCCTCGGCAACCCGAGCCCCTCGGATTTCCGGCCTACGCCGATCTTGATGCAGCGATCGAAGCGCCCACGACCACGGCGTTCCGCCGCGTCCCGGGCGAGGAACTGGATCTGGGCGGTGTCGCTCGCCGCCTGGAGCAGAGCGGCGGTTATACCGTCCGCGCGCATCTGAGCTGGATTCAGCCGGGCGACGACCGTGCCACGGCCGCCGCCGTGACCCTGCCGGTGGGCGAGGACCTGGCCGCAGTGGGCGCTCAGGAGCAAGCACAGCAGGCACTGGACGACGGCGACCAGGACGACAACAACGCGGACGCCATGATTCCCAGCGGCCTGTCCGGGGCGCTACGGGTCTGGCAGGGACGCTATCTCCACCTGGATGCCAAACTGCACTGGCGGGAGTCGGACGGGGAACCGGGCGGTGATAGCGAAGCCTCGGACGACAGCGGCATCGTGACCATGGACCAGACACGGCGCATGCGCACCGATGACGTCCACTACCTGGACCACCCTCGCCTGGGCGTCGTCGCGCGCGTGACAGAGGTTGAAGAAACCAGCGGGAGTGACTGACTGAAAACGAGGTCACGAGCTCACGACCCGGGTGGCCAGCGCAACCTCGCGTCCCGCCGTGCCGCGACGAATCACCTCAGAAATGCCAGCGGGCGCTCAGGGTGGCCGTTCCCAACAAATCGCTACTCGCCTGCAGAAACTGGGCTTCGCCGCGGGCGAGAACCTCCAGTTGATCGGTGGCGCGGAACCCAAGGCCCAGTCCGAACCCGAGACGTCCGCTGGTGTTGTCGTCACCCGGCTTGCGGATCTCCCGGATGAGAGCACCGAGGCGCGCCTGGTGGAACCAGCGCTCGCTCATATACGTGTTCAAGGCCAGGTAGGCGCCCGCCTGCCGCACGTCCGCCCGCTCCTTGTTCCCCCCGCTACCCCGTGTCATGGCGCCCGCGGTATCGGCGAGTTCGAGTTCCAGCGCGACCGATGACCGCGGTGTGTCACTGTGTTGATAGGGAAGCTTCCACCCCAGAGTCAGCGCTGCGCCACTCCCCGCGTCCCAGCCATCGAGTTTGACCGCCTGGGCCCCCGGCGCCACGTACCAGCCGCCCGGCTCAACCGCTTGGGCTGACCCCACGCTGGCCAGGAGCAATAGCGCGCCAAGCCCACTGCGAAACGCCCGCCCTGTCATGACTCACCCCCGTGATACCGTTGTTTGGCTCGCTCCCAGGCTCGCTCGCGGGTCGTGTCATCCGCCTGAGCCAGGTCTGCTCCGGCCTCGCCCAGGTCACGCTCCATGGCGCGGAAGCGACCCTCGAACCGCTGGAGCGTCCCCCGTAGTGCCCGCTCCGGATCCACGCCCAGGTGCCGACTCAGATTGGCGCACGCGAACAGCACATCGCCCATTTCGGCCTCGATGTGCTCCTGATCGCCCTCGCCGCGCGCTTCTGCAAGCTCGGCGAGTTCTTCCTGGATCTTGGCCAGCGGGCCGTCCGGCGACCGCCAGTCGAATCCGATGCGCGCGGCGCGACGGGTCATCTTGGTTGCCCGCGACAACCCCGGCAAGGCGGCCGGCACCCCGGCTAGAGCCGAGTGATCCGCTGACGCGCCCCGCGTCCGGCGCTCGCGTTCCTTGATCGCCTCCCAGGAGACCTCCGGGTCGGCAGCGTCGGCATCGGCAAACACATGGGGATGGCGCCGCCGCATCTTGTCGTCGATGGTCCGGGCGACGTCCGTAAAATCGAAATACCCGGCCTCCTCGGCCATGCGTGCGTGAAACACCACCTGGAACAACAGGTCACCGAGTTCGTCGCGCAGATCCTCCGGGGTGCCCCGCTCGATGGCTTCGGCCACCTCGTAGGCTTCCTCGATGGTATACGGTGCAATGGAGGCAAAATCTTGGGCACGGTCCCAGGGACAACCCTGTTCCGGATCCCGGAGTGTCGCCATGAGCGCCAGTAAATCCTGGAGTGCCTTCAACCGGGTGATCTCCGTGGTCGGCCGTTTCTTGCACGGGCCCGCCGGCTCGCGTCTTCAGAGATTGCTGACACGGGTTTTCCTGCCTTGTCTCAGCGCGCCACGTCTCGCGGGCGCGGGCATCGGGCGCTGCCGGACCAGGCTCGCCCGTGCTTGATGCACCAAGTCGATGTGCGGCGCTCGCAGGTGGCTAGCGCGGGGCACTCGACTCCGGCGAACGGGCGGCCACAGCGCTCCATGGACTACGGTAGATCCGGGCACGGGATGTCCAGCTCGGGGTGTTCCACGGTCTGGGCAAGGAGGCAGCTCAAGTAGATGTCCGTCGATCGCGTGGCCTGGGTATCATCCATGTCCTCGCGTGACGCCTGGAGCATCTCCGCGCCCTTGCGCATATGAACGAGGCCGAGATTGTGCCGCGCCTTGACGAATTCGGAATCGTATTCGAGGGCCTTCTCGAAGGCGCGCTGGGCTTCATCCAGGCGATCCGCACTCGCCGCCAGCTTGCCGCGCTCGAACCACGCCTGCGGGCGTTCCGGTTCGATCTCCAGCAAGGCCCGGTAGGCTTCCAGAGCCGCCGTATCGTCACCGCGTTCACGCGCATTCAGGGCTTCACGGTGCAACTCAACGGGGTCGCGCGCGTCTTCGCCATCGGTCGCGGCACAGCCGCTGACCACCAACGCAATCAAGACGTAAAAACACCCATGAACAATCCGCTGGCTCATCGCTGGCATGGCAAACCCTGCCTTGTCCTGTATCATGTAGCGCCTGCGGGCGGGGCCCGCGCCATCCAATTCGGAACCCTAGCACACTGCGGCCGGTTTCCGGTGAGCCATCGCCCTGAGACAGCCCGCGGCAGATGGAGCGAAGCATGAAGGCATATCAAGCCCAGCCGAGACGGCGAACGGTCCCGGTCCAGGTTGGTGACGTCACCGTCGGCGGCGACGCCCCGGTGGTCGTGCAATCCATGACCAACACGGACACCGCCGACGAGGTCGCGACCGCGGTGCAAATCGCCGACCTGGCCCGGGCCGGCTCGGAAATCGTGCGTATCCCGGTGAATAACGAGGCCGCCGCCGCGGCGGTGCCGGCCATCCGGGAACGCCTGGAGACCATGGGCGTCTCGGTGCCGCTGGTGGGCGATTTCCACTTCAACGGCCACAAGCTACTGGAGCAGTACCCCGGTTGCGCCAGCGCGCTGGACAAGTACCGGATCAATCCGGGCAACGTCGGACGGGGCGCGCGCCGGGATACCCAGTTCGCCCAGATGATCGAAACGGCGATTGCCTACGACAAGCCCGTGCGCATCGGCGTCAACTGGGGCAGCCTCGACCAGGACCTGCTCGCCCGGATGATGGACGACAACGCCGCCCTCGCGGAGCCCAGGGACTCACGCGAGGTTATGAAAGAGGCGCTGATCGTCTCCGCCCTGGAGAGCGCTGAGCGCGCCGAGGCCCTGGGCCTCGGCCACGACAAGATCATTATTTCCTGCAAGCTCAGTGGGGTGCAGGATCTTATTCAGGTCTATGGTGAACTCGCCGAGCGCTGTGACTACCCGCTGCACCTGGGTCTGACCGAAGCAGGCATGGGCTCCAAGGGCATTGTCGCGTCCAGTGCGGGCCTCGCCGTGCTGTTGCAACAGGGCATCGGCGACACCATACGCATCTCCCTGACGCCGGAGCCGGGCGAGTCGCGCACCACCGAGGTCCAGGTGGCCCAAGAACTGCTCCAGACCATGGGCCTGCGGGCGTTCACGCCCCTGGTCGCGGCCTGCCCCGGCTGTGGCCGGACGACGAGCACCTTCTTCCAGGAGCTCGCGGGGGATGTTCAGGCCTACGTGCGCGAACGCATGCCCGAGTGGCGCCGCCAGTATCCGGGAGTGGAGAACATGACCCTCGCGGT
>JAWOFB010000045.1:0-3009 GCA_046482445.1 Ectothiorhodospiraceae bacterium
ACCAGCAGGCCGTCGATGAGCCGCACATCGCCGAAGCGCCAGAGGACATCACCCAGCCCCCGCCCCCCGGCGGCGAAGCCGTTGATATAGAGCTCATCGAAGCCGTACTTGCGCTCAAGCACCCGGTACGGCAGCGACAGCGTCTGCTGGATCCGCCCGGGCATGTCGGGCCTGAGGATATAGCAATACCAGGCCACGGCGACACCGGCGGCCACCAGGTAGAGCGTTGGCGTGGCAGCGGCGTGCAGCGTAAACGCCCAGACGCCGTGGAAGCCGACCTTCTCCAGCACGTCGTTGGTATCGAGCACCATGATGCTGGCGCCGAACCAGTCCCCGAAGACCATGGGCCCGACGGTGATCGCACCGATCACCACCGAGGGTACCGCCAACAGCACCAGCGGCACGGTCACCACCCAGGGGCTCTCGTGGACATGCGCCCGGGTGTGTTCATCCATGCGCTCGTGCCCGTGGAAGACCAGGAACAGCAGGCGGAAACTGTAGAGCGCGGTGACAAAAACGCCGAGAAGCACACACCAGTACGCAAAGGTGGCACCGGCGCGGTCGGAATAATGCACCGCCTCGATAATGGCGTCCTTGGAGTAGAAGCCGGACAGGCCCGGGAAACCGATGAGCGCCAGGGTGCCGATGACCATGCACACGTAGGTCACTGGCATGTACTTACGCAGGCCGCCCATCTCGCGCATGTCCTGCTTGTGGTGCAGGGCGATAATGACCGAGCCCGCGCCCAGGAACAGCAGCGCCTTGAAAAAGGCGTGCGTCATCAGGTGAAAGACGCCGGCGGCATAGGCGGAAGCCCCCAGGGCCACCACCATGTAGCCGAGCTGGGAGAGCGTGGAGTAGGCCACCACGCGCTTGATGTCCTGCTGCACCAGGCCCACAAGGCCCATGAACAACGCGGTGATGGCGCCGATGACCAACACGAACGACAGTGCCGCCTCGGACTGCTCGAAGATCGGCGACATGCGCGCAACCATGAAGATCCCGGCGGTGACCATGGTCGCGGCGTGGATCAGGGCCGAGATGGGCGTCGGGCCCTCCATGGAATCCGGCAACCAGACGTGCAGCGGCACCTGTGCCGACTTGCCCATGGCGCCGATGAAAAGAAGCACCGCCGCCACGGTGGTCACCTGCCACTGGACATCGCCGAAAACGGCCATGGTCTGATCCGGGCGCACGGCGACCGCATTGAAAACATCGCCGTAATGCAGGCTGCCGAAGTACATGAACAGCGCCGCAATACCGAGCAGGAAACCGAAGTCGCCCACGCGGTTCACCAGGAAGGCCTTGAGGTTGGCGAACACGGCCGTGGACCGGTTCATCCAGAACCCGATGAGCAGATAGGACACCAGGCCCACCGCTTCCCAGGCGAAGAACAACTGCAGGAAGTTGTTCGCCATGACCAGCATGAGCATGGCGAAGGTGAACAGGCTGATGTAGGAGAAGAACCGCTGGTAGGCGCAGGCCCGCAGGCGGCTGTCTTCCGGCCAGTTGTGGTCCTCGTCGGCCATGTAGCCGATGGTGTAGATGTGCACCATCAGTGACACGAACGTCACCACCGCCATCATCATGGCGGTGAGCTCATCCACCAGGAAGCCCACCTGGAAAGCGACATCCCCGGCCATCATCCAGTTGTACACCGTACCGTCGAACGGCGTCCGCGAGCCCCAGACAAAGCCGCCGAGCACGTACAACGACAACGCCGTGGAGATCCCCACCAGGGTGATGGTCACGCGGTGGGCGTTGACGCGCCCGAGCTGACGGCCGAACAGCCCGGCGGTGATGGCGCCGGCCAGGGGTGCGAGCACGATGGCGAGGTAGAGAATCTCCATGGGTCAGCCCTTCATGTGGTCGAGGTCGGCCACGTTGATGGAATCGCTGCTGCGGAACAGCGTCACCAGGATCGCCAGCCCGATGGCGGATTCGGCCGCCGCCACCGTCAGGATGAAGAACACGAACACCTGCCCCGCGACGTCGCCCATGAACGTGGAGAAGGCGATGAAGTTGAAATTCACCGCCAGCAGGATGAGTTCGATGGACATCAGCAGCACAATGGCGTTTTTCCGGTTCAGGAAAATACCGGCCGTGCCCAGGGAGAACAGAATCGCCCCCAGGACGAGGAAATGCGACAGCTCGATCATTGGTTCACCTGTCCGGGTTGTCGTTGTCGTCTCGCCCGGCCTCGGACTCGCCCGGGAACCGCGCCATGCGCAGCCGGTCTTCCTTGCGCACCCGCACCTGCTCGGCCACGTCCTGGTGCTTAACCCCCTCGCGGCGTCGCAGCGTGAGCATGATGGAGGCAATAATCGCCAGCAGCAGAATCACCGCCGCCAGCTCGAACGGGTACACGTAGATCGTGTAGAGAACGCCCCCGAGAATCGTCGTGTTCCCCGTGACCTCCGGATCCGGAATCGGGATCGAGGCCTCCGGTAGCGTCTCCGGTCCAACGGCACCGCTACCCACAACCAGGACCATCTGCACCACGATCAGCAACGACACCGGCACTCCGATGGACAGGTGCCGGATGAAGCCCTCGCGGAGCTGGGCCAGATTGATGTCCAGCATCATTACCACGAACAGGAACAGCACCATGACCGCGCCCACGTAGACGAGGACCAGGACAATGCCCAGGAACTCGGCCCCGGCGATGATCCACAGCGCGGCGCTATTGAAAAACGCCAGCACCAGGAACAACGCCGCGTGCACCGGGTTGCGCGCGGTAATCACCATGGTGGCCGCGAAGATCAGGATCGCGGCGAAGAGATAGAAAAAGAACTGTTCGATCACGCGTTATGGCTCCCTGGAGTCCGAATCCGTGCCCGCGGCTAGCGGAACGGGGCGTCCATCGCCCGGTCCCGGGCGATCTGGTCCTCGTACTTGTCACCGATGGCCAGGAGCTGGTCCCAGAAAACCGACATAATTTCCTGGTCCAAACTGGATAAATCCCTCCGGTGGTTCAAAAATACTGGTGGCTCATTCGCCAATCCTGTA
>JAWOFB010000077.1:0-3281 GCA_046482445.1 Ectothiorhodospiraceae bacterium
CGGGCCGAAGCGCTGGGTGATCGTCGCCGTGCCTTGCTGCGGGACAAGCTGTTCCAGGAGTGCGTTGGCCTCCGCCACGTCGTCGATGGCCAGCACGCCGGTGAGCACCGTTTGCTGCTCCGCCAAGCCGCCATCCTCCGGCACAATCAGGGCGACTTCCAGTGGTGAGCGCAGTTGCTGGGTGAGCAGCGTCAGCAGGGCTGCGCGGCCGGGCGCGAGCGCGTCGTCCAGAACATCGGGTAGATTGCCGCGCAGGGCCTCGATCGCGCGGGTGTGCGGTTTCGCCGCCAGGGCCTGGTCGAAGCCACCGCCACCGGGGCTGCTCAACGCCGCCACGGGATCGGGCAAACGCGCGTAGGCAACCGTGTCCTGCGGCAGCCGACCGCGTAGATAGGCGGGCTGCGTAACGGCGTCCGGTGCGGCTCGTTCAATGCTCCGTAGCGGCGTCGTCGTGGTACCGTCCGCTGCCGCTGCGTTGGCAGCCGTTAGGGCCGTGGCAAGCGCAAGAATGGGCCAGGTACGAGTCATGAAAGGCCTCCGTGTTGTTTTTCAGGGTCGTTCCTTGGCAGCAGGCTGCTGCGCGCAACACCTCCGGGCACCGCCGCCCGGCGCTCGGAGGACACGATGTGTGTGCGTGACCGTGAAGCCGTCCCCGGTCACGCGACTGGCGTGGTGCCGTCAGTCGCCCACGTGTTCATCCAGGAAACCGAGCAGCTCATCCCAGGACTCGGTGGCTGCTTCTTCATCGTAGCCCACCGGCAGGTCGAACTCCTCGGCATAGTCGTCGGCACGCGGGTTCGTAAAGCTGTGCATGGCGTCGGGATAGGTGATCAGGCGGAAGTAGGCATCGGCGGCAACCATTTCCTTGCGGAAGGTGTCCACGTCCTCCTCGGAGACCATCTGGTCCGCCTCGCCGTGGAGGATCAGCATGGGCGCCTGCACATCCCCGGGCTTGGCCGGATCGTCGGTGGCCAGGCTGCCGTGGAAGCTGGCAACGGCGTCGAGATCGGCGCCGTTGCGCGCCATTTCCAGAACCACCCCGCCGCCGAAGCAATAGCCGATGGCGGCAACGTGGTCACTATCCACGGTTTCGTGCTGACGGACGAGTTGCAGCCCGGCATCGAAGCGGCGCGTCATGCGGTCCATGTTCTCGCGCACGGCAGCCGCCATTTCGCCGGCATCCTCGGGGTGCTCCGCAGTCCGGCCGCCACCGTACATATCGACCGCCATGGCGGTGTACCCGGCCTCGGCGAGCTCCCGGGCGCGGTCCCGGGCATGCTCGGTCATGCCCCACCATTCGTGGACCACCACAACCGCCGGCCGCTTGCCCTCGACGTCGGCGTCGTAAGCGATAAAGCCTTCCATGTCCTCGTCGCCAGCGGGATACGTGACCGTTTCGGTCTGGATGTCGGCGGCCTGTGCGGCCACGGACAGCAGCAGGCCGCTGCCGAGCAAGAGAGGGACGATCGATTTCATGAGCGGACTCCCGGGTTGCGCGCCGTCGCGGCACTAATCTTCGGAGCCCTCAGACTAGCCCGCGCGTCGCCTGCGGCCAAGGGCGGCACCCGGGTCGCTGCTGCCGTCGACCCGGAGCCGGCGGAACCGCAATGACGCGCTGCGCGTGCCGCTCTGCCTGGGACCGGCTCCTGCTGCTGAAGACCAGCGTCATCCCGTGCTCACGCGTGACCCGGGCGAGCAGGGCGAGAACCGCTTCGCCGTCTTCCGGGGCCAGCCCGGCGGTGGCATCCGCCGCCATGACCAGGCGCGGCTGGCGCATGAGGACCCGTGCCACAGCAAGACGGCGCGCCTGACCGGGGAAAAGCCGATCCGACCGCCGCCCGGCCTGGCCCGCCAGGCCGACCTCTCGCAGGTGGCGCAGGGCTTCGGCGCGTGTCAGCCGCGCGCTGGTTGCCTGGTACCAGTCCCCCGGCGGCCGGGTGCCGCCCACGGCGCCGCCGAGCATGTGGGCGAGAACCGAGACCGGTGCCACCGGGTCGGTTTGCGGACCGATCAGTCCCGTGCGGGCGCGCAATCGCCTCAGCGCCCCCTGGGGGAGGGCCATGATGTCGTTGCCGAATAGCTGGATGGTACCGGCGCACGGCTCCACCAGACGCAGGCAGCAGCGCACGAGGGTTGCGCTGCCTGCTCCCAGGAGGGCGACGCGCTCGCCGCGCGAGACCGTCAACGACGCGTCCTGGAGAAGGTTGCCGCCGCTCGGCCGGTCGTCCCGCACCAGCCCGTTGACGGCGAGTTCCACGGCATTCGGATCGTGGGCGGTGATGACGGCACTACCGTGGCGGTAGATCGGCTGGGGGGCGGCGGCCATGACAGTGACTCCTTCCGGCTGGGATTGCGACTGCGGACAGTGTCCCGTTCGAAGGTGACAGGCTCATGACCACGCGTGCGTCCCGCGGACGGCATTGTATGGTCCGCGCCAGCCGTTAGCCGCTCGCGTTCCGCCAGGTGTCGGTCCGGCGCGATGCCGGGATGGTGGCCAGCAGACGCCAGAGCTGATGATCCAGCCACAGCTCGGGGTCGTAGGGATGAATGGCGACGCGCAGGGGGCGGTCCGTCACCCTGGCACGCTGGACCTGCCAGGCGTTCCAGCCGCGTAGGAACAAGGCCGTGGTGCGGTTCACGGCCTCGAAGCCAACCAGTGGCAGCCACTGGCGTTGGCCCGAGTGCGCATCCAGCAGGCCACTGGTGACCTCGACCCGATCGTACGGCAGCGTGGCCAACCGGTCCCGGGGGAGTTCACCCAGGGCCCAGGCGGGCGGCACGTAGGTGGTGGGCGGCTCCAGCCCGTGGTCCGGGAACCAGTGCGCCGAGGCCGTCATCAACGCCGCGATGCCGTCGCGATCCAGGGCCAGATGCTCGGCCACGGTGCCCGAAATCAGCCGGGAATGGATCCGGTGGTAGAACCCGCGGATCGGCGTGCGGTGGAACCAGCCGTGGGCGGCGAGTTCCAGCCCCTCGGCCTGCCAGCGCTTGAGTTGCTCGATCTGTTCCGGCTGCCAGGCGCAGCCCGGCACCACCAGCAGTGTGACCGCCGTGTGGCCCTGGGCGCGCAGGCGCTCCACCAGCGCAGTCACCCGGTCCACCGTGTCCGGCATGACGTCGTGGATGCTCACTAGACTGCCGGTCATGCCGACCCCCGGGCATGGGTTGCCAGCAGGCGCAGCCAGTCGCCCACGGTGGCTTCATGGAAGGCCAGGGCCGCATCCCGGGCGGCGTGCCCCGTGGCGGCCAGTCTGTCGCCAGGCAGGTGCGCCACGGTCTCC
>JAWOFB010000093.1:0-3455 GCA_046482445.1 Ectothiorhodospiraceae bacterium
CCAGGCGGGCGCCGTCCTGGACCAGTGGATCCGCGCGCAATTGCTGCAACACCGCCGCCTCGTCGCTGGGGTGGTTACCCAGCAACCACGCCAGGCGGACCGGCAACTCCAGCCCCGGCGCCACGGCCGGACCAACGCTGAGCCCCAGGCGCTGGTACCAGGGCATGACCCGCTCGCCCCAGACGGCGGGCGCCAGAAGGACCACTCCGGCGGGGCGCGGCGCTTGCGGCCGCGCTGCTGCGAGCAGGGCGACGGCGGCGCCCATGCTCTCCCCCAGCAGGTACACCGGCTGCTCCGGGTAACGCTGTTGCAACAGGCGCAGGGCGGTGACCGCGTCCGCGACCAGTGTCTCCCGTCCCGGCCACAGGCCGCGCGGACCGGAGCGACCGTGCCCCCGTTGGTCCGGTGCGTAGACTGCGATGCCGTCGGCCCGTAGCGCCTCCGCCACACCGTCGAAAGACGCGCCGTAATCATTGAACCCGTGCAGCGCCAGGACGACGGCATCCGCCGGCCTCGGCGGCAGCCAGCGGCGCATCCGCAGGTGGAAACCGTCGGCCGCAATCAGGGTCTGCCCGCGCAGCGCCGGCTTGGCGTTTCCCGGGCCCTGCAATCCCGCTCCCTGGCCGGCACAACCAGCCATGATCACGGCCGCAACCAGGGCGGCCACGGCCATGCGGCCGCGCCGTCGCCACCGCTGGAAGGGGGTATCCGTATCAATCGTCGGAGTGATCGGCGAGCAGCCCGCGCGCCTCGTTGTAGGACAGTTCGCGAATCCCGGACTGCTCCATGGACGCCCCCAGGGAATGGGCCAGGCCGTAGGCGTAGGCTCGCTGGTAGAAGGGTAGGCTGGCCTCGTGGACCGGCAGGGCGTCCTCGAGCGTATCCGCCGCCTCCAGCGCGTCCTCGAAACGCGCGCGGCGCTCCTCCAGGTAGCGCATCAGCGCCGGGTCCTCGGCAGCCTCGTCGCTGAGCATCAGGGTCCAGCTCATGTCCTCGTGGAGCTGGCACTCGCCGATGTAGCGTCCGTAGACCGTCGGCGACCAATCCTGCGGCGGGATGGGCGACAACCGGAAGCGCCCCTCCTTCTGGTAGAGCCAGTAGGTCTCGCCCGCCACGGGCTGGAAATGGAACTCGCTCTCGAGGACAAACAGGGAGGTGAACAACTCCACCGATACCTGCTCGACATGTTTGGCAGGCGCAGCCGCCGCCGCGCGCTGACCTTCCGCCAGCGCCGCGAGGACGGGGACCTGCCCCTTGCCCTGGGGATTGGGATTTTCAGGCATGGTGTTTCGTTTCGGTTGAAGTTCGTCGGAAAATGGAAGCCAACCCGTCCGCGATTGGATCAACGATCATGCAGCGTACGCTCATTGTCGTCGGGTTACTCATTGTCGCCGCCGGACTCCTCTGGCCGTGGCTCACCCGGCTGGGGCTGGGACGCCTGCCGGGTGACATTGTGGTCCAGCGCGACAGTTTCACGTTTTACTTCCCGATCACCACCTGCATTGTGGTGAGCCTTGTGGTCACCCTTGTGCTGTGGCTATTCCGCAAATAGGCATGCGCCCTTAGGGAAACGCTGAACAATCCCCGTGGGTCTCTGCGCTTCATGGCGGTGCTCTGGCAAGGCGGCGTTCGCAGTGAATGGCCGTCGCCCTTTACAAGAACGCCAACGCAGACCAGAGCGCCGCCATGGAGCGCCCGTAGGGGCCGATGCAGCGCGTCCAACGTCGGTACTGACGCGCCTGCCGACAAGGCGCTTAGGGCGGTCCGCGCACCGACGCGCTGCATCGGCCAGAGACTCGCGGGAATTGTTCAGCGTTTCCCTAGCGCTTCATGGCCTCGAAGAACTCGCTGTTGACCTTGGTATCCTTGAGCTTGTCGAGAACGAACTCGATGGCGGCAAGCTCGTCCATGGAATGCAGCACTTTGCGCAGGATCCAGACCTTCTGGAGCTCGTCCTGAGGCATGAGCAACTCTTCGCGACGCGTGCCCGAGCGATTGATATTGATCGCCGGGAAGATGCGCTTTTCGGCAATGCGCCGATCCATGTGCACTTCCATGTTGCCCGTGCCCTTGAATTCCTCGTAGATCACTTCGTCCATGCGCGAGCCGGTTTCCACCAGCGCGGTGGCCAGGACCGTCAGGCTGCCGCCTTCCTCGATGTTGCGGGCGGCGCCGAAGAAGCGTTTGGGCCGGTGCAGGGCGTTGGCATCCACGCCCCCGGTGAGCACCTTGCCGGAGGACGGCACCACCGTGTTGTAGGCGCGCGCCAGACGGGTGATCGAGTCCAGCAGGATGACCACATCGTGCTTGTGTTCCACTAGCCGCTTGGCCTTCTCGATGACCATCTCGGCGACCTGGACATGGCGGCTGGCGGGTTCGTCAAAGGTGCTGGAGACCACCTCGCCGCGCACCGACCGGGCCATCTCCGTGACCTCTTCCGGGCGCTCGTCGATGAGCAGCACGATCAGATAGGCCTCGGGGTTATTGGCGGCGATGCTCTGGGCGATGTTCTGCAGCATCATGGTCTTGCCGGCTTTCGGCGGCGACACAATGAGGCCGCGCTGACCCTTGCCGATGGGCGCGCACATGTCGATGACGCGCGCCGTCAGGTCCTCGGTACTGCCGTTGCCGCGCTCCAGGCGGAAGCGCTCCCGGGTGAACAGCGGCGTCAGGTTTTCGAACAGGACCTTGTGCTTGGCGTTCTCGGGCGGCTCGAAGTTGATCTCGCCGACCTTGAGCAGGGCAAAGTAGCGTTCACCCTCCTTGGGCGGGCGGATCTTGCCCGAGATGGTGTCACCCGTGCGCAGGCTGAAACGCCGGATCTGACTGGGCGAGACGTAGATATCGTCCGGGCCGGCAAGAAACGAGCTGTCCGCCGAGCGCAGGAAGCCAAAGCCATCCTGAAGGATTTCCAGAACGCCGTCGCCGCGGATGTCCTCGCCTTTCTTGGCGTGGGCTTTAAGGACGGCAAAAATCAGCTCCTGTTTGCGCGAGCGCGCCATGCCCTCGATGCCGAGCTCCTGGGCAAGATCCAGGAGATCCTTGGCGGGCATTTTCTTGAGTTCGGTCAGATTCATGGGCGTCGTCTTTCAGTGACTGGTCAAGGGAAATTCAGGCGGTCGTTATTGCCGGGCGCTGAGACCGGCTCGTGGTTCCTCGGCGACCCGTCGAGGTCACCGCGGATCATCCAGGGATCAACCCCCCGCACGGGCAGGAGGGCACCTGCTGACGCATGCTCGCGAGCGGCGTGCCCCCATTCGCGCTCCCCGTGTCCGGGGTGCGCGGTCAGCGGGCGCGTGATCGGGCCAAGCTCCCGGCATTTGGGGGCCGGGACGGGCAGAGCCCACTTGCGCGACGATCCAGGCGTCGGCGAAACAGGATTGGGGCGGTTCCGGCCGCGGCTCTCCCACTATGCGCTGGCGGCGTGCGTCGTCCCCGGGCGGGGCCGCCCCACG
>JAWOFB010000276.1:0-4143 GCA_046482445.1 Ectothiorhodospiraceae bacterium
GATACCAGTTCTGCACGGTGGAGTACTTGATCTCGGCATCGTCCAGGGCGACGAGCTCCACCACCGCGGCGTGCAGCTGGTTCTCGTCACGCATGGGCGCGGTGCACCCCTCGAGGTAGGACACCGACGCGCCCTCCTCGGCGATAATCAGCGTGCGCTCGAACTGCCCCGTATGCCCCGCATTGATGCGGAAGTAAGTGGACAGCTCCATGGGGCACTTCACCCCCTTGGGGATGTAGACGAACGAGCCGTCCGAGAAAACCGCCGAGTTCAACGCGGCGAAGAAGTTGTCCTTGCGCGGGACCACGGTACCCAGGTACTTCTGCACCAGCTCCGGATGGTTGTGCACCGCCTCGGACATGGAGCAGAAGATAATGCCCTGCTCCTCCAGCTTCTTCTGGTAGGTGGTGCCGACGGACACGGAGTCGAACACGGCGTCCACGGCCACGTCCGGCTTCTCGTCCTCGGAACGCTCGACACCCGCCAGGGTCTCGCGCTCGTGCATGGGAATGCCGAGCTTCTCGTAGGTCTCCAGCAGCTTGGGGTCGACCTCGTCCAGGCTGCCCGGCTTCTGCTTGGGCGCCGCATAGTACGAGATCGCCTGGAAATCGATTGGCGGGAAGCGCACCTTCTGCCAGTTCGGGTGCTCCATCTCGAGCCAGCCCCGATACGCCTCCAGGCGCCATTCCAGCATCCACTCCGGCTCTTCCTTCTTCGCGGAGATAAACCGGATGATGTCCTCGTTCAGCCCTTCCGGGGCATACTCCTGCTCGATGTCGGTCACAAAGCCGGCTTCGTAGCCCCTGTTCGTAACCTGCTCGATGGTCTCGTTGCTTGCAGACATTGGCACTCTCCCGCTCAGTTCGCTGCGGTCTTGATCCGGATGTCGATGCCCCGGAGGCTGGGATGCTCCGGTGACAGCGGTTGACTCATGTCGCTAATCGAAATGCCTTCCAGCGCCTGGTAGAAGGCCTCGTTGATGCGCTCCCAGTTGCTGCCCATGGTGCACTGCCCGCTGTAGCGACAGGCCTGACCACCACCCTCGATGCAGTCTGTCAGTGCCATGGATCCCTCCATGGCTTGCACCACTTCGGCCACGGAAATCGCTGTCGCCGCTCGCGCCAGGCTGTAACCCCCACGTGCGCCCCGATGGGAGACCAGGATGCCGGCGCGCACCAACTGCTTCAGGATCTTGCTCACCGTCGCCGGCGGCAGGCCTCTCTGCGTCGCCAGCCAGCCGGCGCTCACGCGCTGATCCGCAACCTCCGCCATCACGCTCAGGATTGCCGTCGCGTAATCCGTCTCTCGGTTGATCTTAATCATGTGCGTATCCTGCATCAAACATCGGAATCCATCCCCGGCTTGCTTGGCGACCCGTCGGCACCTGGGCCCGATTTAGATCTAGACTCAGTCTACATGAATTCGTACCGGTTTGGTACACATTCAACGGGCCAACCCGACATGGAATTGCCGCAGCGACCTCGAAGCGGCACCATTGCCCGCCCCGGGGGCCGGTCGGCACCCCAGCACCGAAGGAGGAGCATCCATGACCCGCCTGACAGGGTTTATCGTCTTTGCAGCGGCCATTGCCCTGGCCGTGGCCGCCATTATCACGTCGACCCTGTACCGGATGCCGGAGCCCTTCGCCGGGTGCGTGGATGCTCACCGGCAGCGGGCGGACGTGGCCCTGGGCGAGATGCATGACACCGACCTGGTCCTCGACGAGGCCCGGTCAGGAGTGACCGAAGGCGATCGCAACGGGACCAGCTACCGTCGCATCGAGGCGCACGTGGAACCGGCCGCCCCGGCTGCGGGTCAGCCCGTCACACTGACGTGCTACGCCATTGGGGAGGGTAACGATCGTGAGATGCTGCTGCGGGAGGAAGCGCTGCGCGCGCGCACGGGCGACGAATGAGCGTGCCGTCCCGCAATCAGCCAGATCCGGGAACGGCGCTCGCCCGCTGCACGGAAAGCCGCGGGGCGGCGGTGGCTCACAGCAACCAGTCCCGATAGCGCTCCGTCGACAGGACCATGCGCACCATATCCGAGCTGTTGCGCGCGTGGAGCTTGTCCAGGACGTTGGCCCGGTGGACCTCCACCGTGCGGGCACTGATGTTGAGATCGTCCGCGATGAGCTTGTTCAGCCGGCCGCGGAGCATGCCCTCCATGACATCGGTTTCACGCGGCGTGAGCTCATCCAGGCGCTGCTCGATCACGGCCCGCTCCGCTTGATGCTCCCGGGATTCGCGGTCGACCTCCAGACCATTGCGCACCTTCTCCAGCAGCACCTCGTCGCGGAAGGGCTTTTCCAGAAAATCCAGAGCCCCCGACTGGACGGCCCGCACGGCCATGGGGATGTCGCCGTGGCCGGAAATGAACACCACCGGCATGGTCACATCCCGCTCGCGCAGGGCGTCCAGCAGCTGCAGCCCGTCCATCTGCGGCAGGCGCACGTCCAGTACCAGGCAGCCGCGGGAGTCCGCATCCACCACGTCCAGGGCGCTGCGCGGGTCGGCGAAGGCGGCGACATCCAGATCTTCGGCTTCCAGCAGGAACACCAGCGCCTCGCGGACATCTTGGTCGTCATCCACCACATAGATCTTCTCAGCCATGAGGCTCCTCCTCGCTGTCAGCGTTTGACGCTTCGACCAACGGCAGCGTGATGCAAAAGCGTGCCCCGGCTCCCGGCTCGTTGGTCGCCTCGATCCGACCGCCCTCGGCCTCGACAATCGAGCGCGCGATGGCGAGCCCCAGCCCTGTACCATCGTTACGGCCCGTGGCGAAGGGCTCGAACAAACGGGGATCGTTCGGATCAGCCAGACCGGGGCCACCATCGGTCACGGCCAGCACCGCCTGACGGCCCCGGCCGCCGGGATAGGTCTCGACCCGCACCCAGCGCCGCGCGGCATTGCCGCCGCGGGTCACGGATTCCATGGCGTTCTGCAGTAGATTGACGATGACTTGCTGGATTCCCAGCGCCTCGACACACACCGGGAGACTCCGGTCCGTGCACACGCGCCGAAGCTCCACATCGCGACGCCGACACTCCGGCTCCAGAAGGTCGCACGCCTCGGCCACCACCGGATTCAACTCCACCAGACGGCTATCAGCCTCGCCCCCTGCCAGAAACCGCCGCGTCCGGCGCACAATGTCCGCGGCGCGATCTGCCGTGGTGACCAGCCGCTCCAGCGCCGGGCGCAACTGCTCCGGGGACGCCCCCCGGTCCAGCATGCGCTGAGTGCTCTGGGCGTAGCTGCTCAGGGCGCACAGGGGCTGATTGATCTCGTGGGCGATGCCCGCCGCCAGGGCGCTCATGGCGTTGATGCGCCCCGCCCGGGCCAGGGTGTGCAGGTGCTCACGGGCGCGCTCCTCCGCCGTCAGGCGCTCCTGGCGAAGAACGGCCACGAACAGGGCCGAGACGATGAGCAACGCCAGTTGGGTATGCAGCGACAACAGGTCAGGCGCCATGCCCTCCTCGGCAAACGGCCCCTTGCCCAGGGCGGTGCACTGGATGGCAACGCCGGCCGCAAGGGCGGCTGCCAGAGCGGCGGCCCACGGCGGGAACCGCAACGCCACCAGGATCACCATGGGAAACACGGCGTAGGAAAGCGGCAGTGCAAGCCGCTCCGGCAGCATGCTGTAGTAGATCGCCGTGGTGCCCAGCGGTACCGCTACCAGGGCAGCAATCAGGGTCGCCCAGCGGGCCATCGTCATGCGCGGCGACTCCAGGCTCACCAGCAGCGGCGCCACCAGCAGCACGCCCATGGCGTCCGCCAGCCAGCACAACAACACGGCCTTGGGCAGCTCCGGCGTTATACCGACAGCGATCAGGGCCGCCGTAAAGCCGCTGAAAAGGCCCGTGATACCCAGACCAACGCCGAGGAGCTTGTAGAGATCCGGCAGAGTCGCCAGCGTCGACTCGAAGTTCAGCCACCGCAGCAACCACACGCCCACAACGGCACTGATCACGTTGCCCAGTGCCATCCAGACGCTTTCCAGCGGCGCGAAACCCACCCAGGCGTAGGACAACACGGCGGCAATGAACACCGTCACCGTGACCTGGAGACCGAAACGCCAGATTGCCGCCAGGGCCACCCCGGTCGCCGGCCAGATCAGTGGCACTACCGGGGCCTCGAACGTGAA
>JAWOFB010000117.1:0-3287 GCA_046482445.1 Ectothiorhodospiraceae bacterium
CGCCAGGGGCCATCCTCGGCATCCAGGCGGTCGGCGCGCCGCAGCCGCGCGCCGCAGGTCGCCAGGGCCTCATCGATGCCGGTGGCTCCGTGGGGCAGTGGAATCTGCTCACGCCGGGAGGCGGGCAGATTGCGCCACTCCAGTCGCCGCGCCTCGTCATCCAGGGCCCGGGCCCGATCCAGCCAGTCCGCGCGTACGCCCGGATCGTCCAGCTCGTCGGTGAACGCCCCCATGAAACGCGTTGAGCGCAGGTAGGGAAAGGCCGGCGGCGGCGCACCGATCCCGTCGCGCACGCCGGTGGCGGTGACCTGCTCATCCATTTCCTGGTAGAAGGCGCGACAGGCGGCGTCTTCGCCGTCGCGGGCGGGGCGCTCCGGGCCCGAGCCGGCACAACCCGCCAGCATCAGGACCAGCGCTGGCAGGGCCGCCGCGCGCAGCGTGCCGGGCACAGCGCCCGCATTAGCCGTTATCATGATGCGCACCCATTCGCAGCCTTGCACCCGCTTGCAGCCCCGGAGGCACCATGACCGATCTCCCGCATCTCAACGCCACCGGTGAGGCCCATATTGTGGACGTGGGCGCCAAGGACAGCACCCGCCGCGTCGCCATCGCCGAGGGCCGGATTACCATGGCGCCGGAGACCCTGGCGGCCATTCGCGATCAGCGCGTGAAAAAGGGCGATGTCCTCGCCGTCGCCCGGGTCGCCGGTCTCATGGCGACCAAGAAGACCTGGGAGACGGTGCCGCTGTGCCATCCCATTCAGCTTACGCATGCCGAGGTCACCCTGGAACCGGCCGCCGACGGCAGTGGCATCCACTGCACCGGGCGCACGGAGACGGTGGAACGCACCGGCGTGGAGATGGAGGCACTCAACGGCGTCCAGGCCGCGCTGCTCACGGTCTATGACATGTGCAAGGGCATGGACCGGGGGATGACGATTACGGATGTGGGGCTGCGCCACAAAAGCGGCGGCAAGTCCGGAACCTGGGACCGGTCACCGGAGGATACCGGCGAGGGCTGAGCGCCGGACCGGAGGGGCCCGGCGCGGCGATTGCCTTATTCGCCGGCGATGGCGTTGGTCTTGGCCGCGAAGATGAAGTCGTTCTCGTGGAGCCCGCCGATCTTGTGCGTGGAGATCTCCACCAGCGCGTAGCCGTAGCCAAAGGTGATATCCGGGTGATGATCCTCGCTCTCGGCGAGCTCGCCCACCTGGTCAACGAACTTGTTCGCCTCGGCGAAATTCTTGAACTTGAACTTGCGCTGGAGCTTGCGCCCGTCCGAGGTGATCTCCCAGCCCGGCACCTGGCCCATGTACTGCTCCGCCTGCTCGCGGGTCATGGGATCGATACCGCCCTGACACGGCGTGCATTTCTTCTCGGTGAGACTCATTTTCACTCCCCGTTGCCAAGCAACGTTTTCTCGGACACGATTAACGACAGATCCGCGTCTAAAATGAGAGTCGTGAACGCACTTTTCAAGGGGCCAGGGACGCGGCCGACAGCATCGGCACGCACCAGGAGTCGCCATGAGCAACCCGGACAACCCTGCCCCCCGCGCCACCGTGGGCCTGTTCGCCACCTGCCTCGTTGACCTGTTCCGCCCCTCCGTAGGGTTCGCCACCGCGGATCTGCTCGAGCGCGCCGGTTACCGGGTGGAGGTCCCGGAGGCCCAGACCTGCTGCGGTCAGCCCGCCTATAACAGTGGCGACCGGGACAGCGCCGCGGCCATTGCCCGGCAGGTCATCGAGGCATTCCGCGGCTATGACTACGTGGTGATCCCCTCCGGCTCCTGCGGCGGCACCATTACCACCCACTACCCGGACCTGCTCCGGGATGACGCGCAGTGGCAGGAAGCGGCGCGGGAACTCGCCGGGCGCACCTGGGAGCTCACCCGGTTCCTCACCGAAGTCGCCGACATGAGCCACATTCCCGGCCGCTACACCGGCACCGTCACCTATCACGATTCCTGCGGCGGCCTGCGCGAGCTGGGCATTCGCACGCAACCGCGAGAGCTTCTGGGCCATGTCCGCGGTCTCGACCTGCAGGAGATGGCGGATACGGATGTCTGCTGCGGTTTTGGCGGGACCTTTTGCGTGAAGTACCCGGAAATCTCCGGGCGCCTGGTCTCGGACAAGGTGGCGAATATCGAGGCCAGCGGCGCCGACACGGTCCTCGCCGGTGACCTGGGGTGCCTTTTCAACATCGCCGGGCGGCTGCAGCGCCTGGACAAACCCGTGCGCGCCTACCACGTCGCCGAGATTCTGGCCGGAACGGCCCAGAGTGAGCCGGCCATCGGCGAAGGAGAGACTTGATGGAATCCCGCAGCGCCGCTTTCAAGCCCGCCGCCCGTGCAGCCCTGGAAAACCCCGACCTGCAACAGGCCCTGACCCGTGTCCAGGCCGGGTTCGTGGGCAAACGCCGCCACCTGGTGGATCGGTTCCCGGATTTCGAGGGTCTGCGCGACCGCGGCCAGGGCATCAAGGATCACACCCTGGCCCACCTGGACACCTACCTGGAGCAATTCGAGGCGCGCGTTCAGGAGGCCGGCGGCCAGGTCCACTGGGCCGCCACCGCCGACGAGGCCCAGCGCATCGTCACCGGCATCTGCCGGGATGCCGGCGCTCACACGGTGACCAAGGGCAAGACCATGGCCGGCGAGGAAGTCGGCATCAACGAGGCCCTGGACGCCGCCGGCCTGGAGACGGTGGAAACAGACCTGGGTGAGTACATCATCCAGCTCGCCGAGGAACCACCCAGCCACATCATTGCACCGGCCATTCACAAGACCCGCGAGCAGATCACGCAGCTGTTCAACGATCACCACCACCGGGGCACGCTCAAGGAGAAGCTGCGCGAGGTCCCGGACCTGGTGAACGAGGCCCGCGGCATCCTGCGCGAGAAATTCCTTAATGCCGACGTGGGCATTACCGGTGCCAACTGCCTGGTCGCCGAGACCGGGTCGTTATTCCTGGTCACCAACGAGGGCAACGGCGATCTCACCCATGCCCTGCCCGACACCCACATCGCCATCGCCGGCATCGAGAAGGTGGTGCCGACCCTGGACGACGCCAATACCCTGCTGCGGTTGCTGGCACGCAGCGCCACGGGCCAGGAGATGACCGCCTACACGTCCATGGTCACCGGCCCGCGGCGCGCGGATGACACCGACGGCCCCCGCGCCTTTCACGTGGTACTCATCGACAACGGCCGCACGCGCATGCTCGAGGGCCGCTACCGCCCCATGCTGCGCTGCATCCGCTGCGGCGCCTGCATGAACCACTGTCCGGT
>JAWOFB010000252.1:0-2844 GCA_046482445.1 Ectothiorhodospiraceae bacterium
TCAACGCCCTGACCGTGTACAACGAATCGCTGATCGCGGGCGGCAATTTCCCCCAGGCCGGCGGGGTGGTGGTCAACCGGGTCGCGCGCTGGGACGGCACGGAGTGGTCGGCGCTGACCGGGCCTTCGGGTACCGGCGTGACCGCCGGGGTGCGAGCGCTCGCCGTCTACGATGGCGCGCTGATCGTGGGCGGCGGATTCGGCCAGGCCGGCGGGGTGGAGGTCAACAACGTGGCCCGCTGGAACGGCGCGGCCTGGTCGGCGTTGATCGGCGCCTCGGGCACGGGGACCGGCGGGGGCGTCCGGGCCCTGACCGTCTACGACCGCGCGCTGATCGTAGGCGGTGACTTCATCGACGCGGGCGGGATCACTGCAAATCACGTGGTGCGCTGGGACGGAACCGACTGGTCGGCACTGAGTGGTCCGTCCGGCACTGGGATGAACATCTACGTCAATGCCTTGGTCGAGCACGATGGCGGACTGATCGCGGGCGGTGCTTTCACCGTTGCAGGCGGTCTGGCCAGCGCCCGCATCGCCGAGTATCGCCCCGGGGAAGTTGTGCGGCCGGACGTGATCTTTCAGGGCCGCTTCGAGCGCCTGCAATGATGGTTAGTGGCATGAAACCCGTTTTGCCTCATTGGCTGAACCTGGCTTATCTACAGGGAGAAACGAAAGTGCAAAAGATGTCCATCTGGAAAGCCTCAGGGCCCCTTGTTCTGTTTGTTGTGTTTGCAACGACCGTGTCCGTGGCGGAGTGGCAACGGCAATCTGTCTACATGGACCGATGCCGGCGGTGCTGCCGGCGTGGCAGCGGGCGATGCCGTGTGCCAGGCAAGAGCTACCGAAGCCGGCCTGGTCAATGCCGACAAGTTTGTTGCCTGGCTCTCCGATGCCGATGATGATGTCTGATGCCGGCTCCACGGACTGACGGGGCAAGTCAGCACCAATTGTGGCCAGCAGTCACTGCCGCAGGCGGCGGGTCCCTGGGTCCGCACCGATGGGTTGCCGTTTGCCGAATCGATCGATCTGTTCATTGACGAGATTTTTTTCGATCGCTTCCAGGCGCAGATCGACTAGCCTCGAGCTGCACAAACTCGGCAAATTCAGCCTGACTTGAGCCAAGCTTTGCTCGCCGCGCGCGGGCATCACGCCAATGGCGCATCTGCCGCCAACTTGCCCAGCGTGCGCTGAGCGGCTGTTTCGATGATGGTGCCGGGGGCGGGAATCGAACCCGCATTCTGTTGCCAGAACCGGATTTTGAGTCCGATTGACCCCAACCTGATCCCCTACGATGTAAGCAGATAAGGTCACTGGCCCGGGCGATGCCAGTTTTCGATTCGGACATCACTGGCCGCCCGCGTCGGTCAGTTCTGCCGTTAGACATCAGAATCCATCCGTGTTGCGTACGGTACCATCCTGCGGTACCATCATCACATGAAGCGCGCCCATCGGAAGACTCTCGAAGCAGTCTTTGCCCGCCCGACCAGCGCGAATATCGCTTGGAAGGACATAGAAGCGCTACTGGTTGGTCTCGGCGCGGAAGTCACCGAACGCGAAGGTAGCCGCGTCGCGATCGTTCTGTTCCAAGAAGTCCGCGTCTTCCACAGACCGCATCCGTCGCCAAAGACAGACAAGGGCGCCGTGGTGTCAGTGAAGAGGTGGCTCGAACAACACGGAGTGAAGCCATGAACGTGATGACGGTTGACGGATACAACGCAAAGATTGAGTACGACCCGGAGATTGATATGTTCCGGGGGGAGATTCTCGGTCTTACTGGCGGAGCCGACTTCTACGGCAAGACCCCGAAGGAACTCAGAACAGAGTTCAAGAAATCCTTGGCGGTGTTCCTTGAGGTCTGCAAAGAGAAGGGTATTGAACCCCGGCGCAGTTACTCCGGGAAGTTCAATCTTCGAATTCCTCCAGAACTTCACGAGAGGCTCGCCATAGCAGCTCAGGCGGAGGGCAAAAGCATAAACACGCTGGCTCAAGAGGCCCTCGCGCAACGTGTTGCCCTCTGATGCCAAGTTGGACAAGCCCACCCTCAGCACACCGATCCGCTGATATCGGGGCGACATCAGATACCGTGCCCGCCTGCGCGCCCCAATTGTCGGCTTCCCGAAACGACCTATCCCGCGTCCGGCAGCGGCCTCATTGAGCGTTGTAAGGCCGGTCTATCGCGTGATGTCTGAGGAACTCTATGCACTTGACGTCAGAGACGGGACGGCCGGCTCAGAGGCTTTACCACAGTTCGAGGCTGCAGCGGTTGTGGAAATCAGCTTCGTCGACTGGTACCGCGACTACTACGGCTGAACCGGCGCCGGCCGGTCGTTCACGCCGCGTTCTCACCCTGCAGGCTTTATTGCGCGCTGGCACGGCATGCCAATGCCGCGTGGGGATTCCACATCCACTGAACCAGGGAAAACGCAATGAAAACAACAAGATGGAAAAATACCAGCGCAGTGCTCGGCATGGCTTCGGGCATGCTCTTGATGGGCAGCGTCGGGGCCACCTCGCTCGAGCAACTCGATTTGCAGGGCCTGACGGCTGAAGCGGACGTGGTCGTGATCGGTCAGATCACCGCCAGCCAGGGCTATTACGACGACGGGCAGTTCTACACCATCCTCGATGTCCAGGTCGGGCAGACCGTGGTCGGCCAGGCAGGCGGTGCGCTGCAGGTGCGGGTGCCCGGCGGGTCGGCCGAGATCAACGGCATCCGGGTGGGTGAATCGATCCCCGGGCTGTCGCCGATCGCGTCCGATCGCGACCTGGCGCTGTTCCTGAGCGCCGATCCGGGTTCGGATCTGCATCGGATCGTGGGTTTCTCCCAGGGCCAGCTGGCGGTTCG
>JAWOFB010000287.1:0-5335 GCA_046482445.1 Ectothiorhodospiraceae bacterium
ACTGGCGGCCCGGTGCACCAGCTCAGTGGGACTCAGCGCGCCGTCCGAGGCGGTGGTGTGCGCATGCAGGTCCGCGATTGCGGCTTGCGTATTGGCGCCCGACGCTTGCATGCACTCGATGGTCCCGCGATCCTGTGCACCACGCAAATGCCCAGCCACGCCGGGGACGGCCATGCCGCCACACGGAGATCGCGCACCGGAACTGCCCAGCCTGGAGTGGCATCCGGAAGACGGCACGCTTGTCGGTACCGGCGACTGGACCTGGCACGGTCTGTCCGGGCGCCGCCCGGGCCTACCCTGGCGCATCCGCGGCCCCCTGCGGCTGGACACGACCGCTGTAACCGCCATGGACACCGCCGGTGCGCTGTTGCTTCACCGCCACCTGCACACCCTGGCGTCACGCAACTGCACGGTCGATCAATCCGGTGTCACCCCGGCCCACGCGCGGCTGATGGACCTGGTGGCGCGCCATGAGGCCAGTGCCTTCGAGCGTCCGCGGGCCGCGAACCCGCTGCACCGACTCGGCAACGCGACGGTCTCGCTGATCGCACGGCTGCTGGCATTTTTCGGCTTCGTCGGCGCCGTCGCCCATGACGGCCTGCCGCGGCTTTTGCGCCCCATGAGCATCCGCTGGCGCCAGGTTGGCGGCGAGATCCAGCACGCCGGCGTCAACGCGCTGCCGATCCTCGGTCTGCTGGTCTTTCTCACCGGCGTGGTGATTGCCTATCAGGGCGGGGCACCGTTGCAACAATACGGCGCCAACATCTTTCTGGTGGACCTGCTGAGCCTGACCATCCTGCGCGAGATGGCGCCGCTGATGACGGCCATCATCGTCGCCGGGCGCACGGGCTCCGCCTACACCGCCCAGATCGGCACCATGCAGATCACCGAGGAGGTCGATGCCCTGCGGGTGATCGGCATCACGCCCTACGAGATGCTGGTGCTGCCCAAGCTCATCGCGCTGTTCATCAGCATGCCGCTGCTTACCCTGTTCGCCGACATTGTCGGCATGGCCGGCGGTATCACGGTCTCCGCGACCTGGTTCGGCATTGGCGTCGGCGATTTTCTCCAGCGGATGCCGGACGCAATCGCCGCGAGTTCCTTCTGGGTCGGCATCGCCAAGGCACCGGTTTTTGCCGTGCTCATCGTCACCGTGTCGTGCTATCACGGTTTCTGCGTGCAGGGCAGCACGGAGAGCGTGGGCCGGGCCACCACGCAGAGCGTGGTTCAGGGCATCTTCCTGGTCATCGTGGCCGACGCGCTGTTCTCCATCGCTTTCACGTTTCTGGATCTGTGACCATGGCCGAGGAACCACCGGCAGCCGCCGAGCACGAGGCCGCCATCCGCGTCCGCGGGCTGAACACCCGTTTCGGCAGCACCGTCATCCACAAGGACCTGGACCTGGATGTGCGCCGCGGCGAGATCCTGGGCCTGGTGGGCGGCAGCGGGACCGGCAAGACGGTCCTGCTGCGGGAAATGCTGTTACTGGACCAGCCCAACAGCGGGACCGTGGAGATCCTCGGCGAGCGCGGCGACCGGCTGCGTCCCGCCGGCCTGCGCCGTCTGCGTCAGCGCATGGGCGTACTCTTCCAGCAGGGAGCGCTGTTTACGGGCATGACCGTACGCGAGAACATCGTGCTGGTCATCTGCGAGCACGCTTGTCTGCGGCAGCGGCTGGCGAATGAGCTGGCCTCGCTCAAGATCAGCCTGGCGGGACTGCCGGCGGACGCGGCGGACAAATACCCGGACGCGCTGAGCGGCGGCATGATCAAGCGGGCCGCCCTGGCCCGGGCCCTGGCTCTGGACCCGGAGCTGCTGTTCCTGGACGAGCCCACATCCGGGCTCGATCCGGTGAGCGCCGCCGCTTTCGATGCCCGGATCGTGGAGCTGCGCGACCTGCTCGGGTTTACCGTTGTGATGATCACTCACGACCCGGAGTCCCTGCGCCAGGCAACGGACCGGGTGGCATTCCTGGCCAACCAGCGCGTCCATGCCCTGGCGCCCATGGCCGAAATGCTGACCAGCAGCGACTCACTGGTCCGCGATTACTTCCAGGGGGCGCGCAATCGGCCCCGGGATGACACCGGCGCCCACAGGCAGGAAACCGGAGGCTGAACACCGATGTTTACCCGCGTCAGCTACACCGCCATCGGCCTGTTCGTGGTCGTCCTGGGCATTGGGCTCGTCGCCGGCGGCTTGTGGTTCAGCGCCGACCTGGAGAGCAAGACCTACCGCGAATTCCTGGTGTTTCCGGACGAATCCCTTGCCGGGATCAGCCGGAATTCCTCGGTGAAGTACCAGGGCATCAACGTCGGCCAAGTCGAGGCCATCGGCATCAGCGACGACGGCCGGCCGCGGATCCGGATCGCCGTGGAAAAGGACGTCCCTGTGCGGCGGGATACGTCCGTGCGCATCGCCAGCCAGGGGCTGACGGGCCTTGGCCATCTCGGGCTGGTGCCGGGAGACGCCAGCGAACCCCCGACGGCCGGCGATTACGAGTTGCCGGTGCTGCCCAACGCCCCGTCGCTGCGCTCAAGACTGGAGTCCGGTGGCCAGTCCGCCCTGGAGAGCATTAACCGCACGGCGGAGCGGGTCCGGCGCCTGCTCAGTGACGACAACCTCCAGAACCTCAGTCGTACCCTGGACAACCTGGAGACCCTGAGCGGCAACCTGGAGGGAGATCGTGCCCAGCTGCGCGCCACTCTGGCGGAGGCCGAGGCCCTGATGGGCGACACCCGCGAAGTGGTCCAGGCCGCACCCGGGACACTGACACGCGTGGAGGCATCCATGGACCGCTTTGATGAGGCCGTGGGCAGCGTCCATACCCTGGCCGATGACCTGGGCGAGACGCGATCCCAGGGTGACGCGGCCCTGGAGAAATTCCGGGAAGAAACCTTGCCGGAACTGCACCGCACACTGCGCGACTTCCGCGCCATGACCCGAACCGTGGACGCCCTCGGCCGGGACCTGGCCGACGAACCCAGCCAGATCATCTTCGGTGATCCCCGGCGGACGCCGGGGCCGGGTGAGCGCGGCGACCGTTAACCACCGACCCAGGAGACCGACTTCGTGCGCGCCTTCGCCTTGCTCCTCGCGACACTGTTGCCGCTGCTCAGCGCCTGCAGTTCGCTATCGCTGCCGGGTAACCGGGAAGCCCAGGCCACCTGGGAACTCGATCCCGAGACGCCGCTGACCATCAGCACACAACGGGATGTGACCCTGGACATCGTGCCGCCCACGGCCGTGCCCGCACTGGCCACCAGCGCCATGGCCTACCGCCAGCGCAACCTGGAGCGGCGCTACTACGCCGCCAACCGCTGGGTGAAGGAGCCGGCACAGCTACTGCACCCCCTGCTGGTCCGGGTGTTCGAGGAGTCCGACGTCGTTGCGACGGTATGGGCGGATGGCGGTGGCCGCGCTCACTACCGTCTGGAGACCCAGCTGCTGGAGCTGGAGCACGACTACCGCGGCAGCGAACACGGCCACGGCCGCGTGGAGCTGCGTGCCCGGATCATCGACAACACCCGCGACAGCGTGCTCGCCACACGCCGCTTCCAGGCCACCGCCGCCAGCGACCAGTCGGGTCCGGCGGGGGGTGCCCGGGCCATCAACGAGGCCCTGGGCGAGGTGCTCACGGACCTGGTGCGCTGGCTGCCGGAGACCGTTCCGGAACGGGAGTGACAGGGCCGCCTCGCACCGCCCGCCTAGACAGGAGACCCGAACATGCGTATCCGCTTTTTCAGTGCCCAGAAATACGACCGCACGTTTTTCGAGCAGACGAACGCGCGCTACGGCTTTGATCTGGCGTTCGCGGAGTCGCCGCTCGATGCCGACACCGCCCGGCTCGCCAGCGACGCCGACGTGGTCTGCGCGTTCGTCAACGACACACTGGATGCGGCCTGCCTGCGGGCCCTGGCGGATGCCGGGGTGCGCATGGTTGCCATGCGGTGCGCCGGCTTCAACAACGTGGATCGCCAGGAGGCCAAGCGCCTGGGGTTGCCGGTGGTCACGGTACCCGCCTATTCGCCGGAGGCGGTGGCCGAGCACACCCTGGCACTGATTCTCACGCTCAACCGCAACACGCACCGCGCGTACGCCCGGGTGCGCGAGGGCAACTTCAATCTCAACGGGCTACTGGGTTTCAACCTGCACGGCCGCACCGTGGGGCTCGTGGGCACGGGGCGGATCGGTGTTGCCACCGCGCGGGTGCTCTCCGGTCTCGGGGTGAATCTGATCGGCTACGACGTCTACGAGAATCCGGCCTTCCGCGACCTTGGCGGCACGTACGTGGAACTGGACGAGCTCTACGCGCGGGCCGATATCATCAGCCTGCACTGCCCGCTAACGGAATCCAATCACCACATGATCAACGCCGAAGCGCTGGAACAGATGAAGGACGGGGTGATGATCGTCAACACCAGCCGCGGCGGTCTCATCGACACCGGGACAGTCATCGAGGCCCTGAAATCGGGCAAAGTCGGCCACCTGGCACTGGACGTCTACGAGCAGGAAAGCGAGGTGTTTTTCCGCGATCTCTCGGACGAGATCCTGGCAGACGACATGCTGTCACGGCTGCTCACATTCCCCAACGTCCTCATTACCGGCCACCAGGGCTTTTTCACCGAGGAGGCCATGACCCAGATTGCCGAGGTCACCCTGGCCAATGTCGACACCGTGGCCCGGGGCGAGCCCTGCGACAACGAGCTGACCCGCCGGCTTTGACATCCCGGGTCAGTCGTCGCCGACCTCCGACCGGTACGCCTGGAGCCCACCGGCCAGGTTGACCACGTTGCGGTAGCCGATGCGCTGAAGCGTATCCGCGGCCAGCGCGCCGCGCTTACCGGCGGCGCAGTGGCACACAATGGGCGTCTCCGGGTCCGGGAGGGCGTCCATGATGCGCATCTCCAGCGTGCCCCGGCTGATGTTCACCGCCCCCTCGATGTGCCCCTGCTCGAATTCCTCGCGGTCGCGCACGTCCAAGACCACCGCGCCATTACGAATCCGCTCGCGGGCCTCGGCCGGGCTCACCTCCGTGACGCGCTGGCGGGCTTCGTCGGCGAGCTGCTGCAGGGGCTGGGTCATAGTGGCCATCAAGTGCTCCTCTCGTTGCGTTCCCTGTCGTTAATGTACCACGCAGCGCCCCGCTACCGCCGCTTGCGGAGCCGCTGGCAGCAGCCTGGTCTCGATTCCAGCGAAACATGTTGCGCTGCACCATCCGAGGTGCTAGAGTACAAACCATCAAAGGCATACTGCCTTTGCCCGATTAACCGAAAACCGGAGGAAACCACCATGAGTAACGATACCGTCAATCAGGTCCAGCAGCAGATCGATGCCA
>JAWOFB010000357.1:0-4361 GCA_046482445.1 Ectothiorhodospiraceae bacterium
CCGGCACTGGCTGGAGCTACTGGACGCCACGTCGCCGGCGTAACAGCGTCACCACTGCCCGCAAGGGCACAAATTGGTAGACTCCGCGCAAGGAGCAGACGTGGGTGCGCCCTATCCCCGGCAACGACAACCAAACGACAAGGGAGCCACGCCACCATGAGCGACCGCCTGCTGCCGCTGCTGGTCGAGCCCGAGCAGCTTCAGGACCAACTGGACGACGAGCGCGTCCGCATTGTGGACCTGAGCGACGAGATGACCTATAGCCAGCGGCACGTCCCCGGCGCGGTGCATTTGACCTACGCCTGGCTGGTGCGCAAGACACCCCCGGCCCTGGGCCTGCTCCCGGACGGCGACGCCCTGTCAGCGGTATTCTCGGAGCTGGGCCTGCGCCCGGACCACCACGTAGTCGCCTACGACAACGAGGGCAATGGCCGCGCCAGTCGCCTGCTCTGGACGCTGGACGTCTGTGGCCACCACAACTGGTCGTTGCTGGACGGCGGACACCACGCGTGGTTCAACGAAGGCTACCCCGCGGAAGCCGGCCACAACACGCCGGAGCCCTCGGACTATCCGGTGAGCGTGCCGGAAGACCCGCCCGCCCTGGCCCAGCGGGACTGGCTCCTGTCGCATCTGGAGGATCCGGACCTGGTTGTCGTCGATGCCCGGTCTCCCGGGGAATACGAAGGTGTTGACGTGCGCGCCGCCCGGGGCGGGCACATCCCCGGTGCCGTTAACCTGGAGTGGACGCGCGTCCTGGACCGTGAGCGCAACCTGCGCCTGCTGCCCACCGAGGACATCCGGCAGCTATTCGCCGAGCGCGGTGTCACGCCGGACCGTCAGGTGGTCTGCCACTGCCAGACCCATCACCGCTCGGCGCTGACCTACGTGGTGCTGCGGTATCTCGGCTTCGACAAGGTGCGCGGCTACGCCGGTTCGTGGTCGGAATGGGGCAATGACCCGGAGACACCGGTCGAGCGCTAGTCCCCGGGTCGGGCGGACGACTTGTCAGTCCGACGGCAGCCGGAACAGGCGTTCCCGGTAGAAGCGCAGCTCGCGGATGGATTCCTTGACGTCGTCCATGGCCAGGTGCGCCCCGGATTTCTTGAATTCCTTGGGCAGATCCGGGTTCCAGCGGCGGGCGAGTTCCTTGAGCGTGCTCACGTCCACGTGGCGGTAATGGAAGTACTGCTCCAGTCGGGGCATGCTGCGGTGCAGGAAGCGCCGGTCCTGACAGATGCTGTTCCCGCACATGGGCGACGTCCCCTCCGGCACCCACTGCTGGAGGAAGGCCAGCGTCTCCGCCTCGGCGGACGCCTCGTCGTACTCACTCCGGCGCACCCGGTCCACGAGACCGCTGCGCCCGTGTTGGCGGGTATTCCACTCGTCCATGCCCTGCAGGATCGAATCCGCCTGGTGAATGGCGATCATGGGGCCTTCGGCGAGGATGGTGAGGTCGCTGTCGGTCACCGCGGTGGCGATCTCGATGATACAGTCTCGATCCGTGTCGAGCCCGGTCATCTCCAGGTCGATCCAGATCAGGTTATCGGCGTTTTGTTCGGGCATGGGGGTTTCCTGACTGCGGTGACAATGGTGCGGATTCTAACATGGGCGCTTGCCGGCCGCGTGGTGCAGCCATGAGCGCGGATCGCGTCGTCGTCGCCCACGGGGATCACTGTGTGGTGAACACAACCGACGGCGAACTCGTGCGTTGTGCCGTGCGTCGGCGCACCGGGCGCCCCGTCTGCGGCGACTGGGTGAGCTGGTCCGGCACGCCACCGTCGGACGGCGTCATCGAGGGAATCGAAGCGCGGCACAACACGGTCACGCGCACGGATTACCGCGGCCGCGCGAAACCCCTGGCGGCGAACATGGATCAGATGGTGTTCGTCTGTGCACCGCAACCAGCACCCGATGCCCGTCTCCTGGACCGCTACCTGGTCCTGGCTACCAGCCTGGGACTGCCGACACTTGTCGTGGTCAACAAGGCGGATCTGCGCGAGGCGGCGGGGAACGGCGTCCCGGCAGCCATCACCGAATCCGTGGCGCGCCACGACTGCGCCGTCCACAGCACCAGCGCTACGGACGGCACGGGATTATCCCCGCTGGCACACGCCCTCGGCCACCGCGCCAGTCTCCTGGTGGGTCAATCCGGCGTCGGCAAATCGTCACTCATCAACGCGCTGGTTCCGGACCACTCCGCCCGCACCGCGGCAATCTCCACGGCCAGCGGCCAGGGCCGCCATACCACCACGGCCACGACACTGTATCCACTACCCGCCGGCGGCGCCCTGGTGGATGCACCGGGTGTGCGTACACTGCGGCTCGGGCACCTGGACCGCGCCGGTATCGAGGCGGGCTTTCCGGAAATTGCGAGCGCCGCGGCCGACTGTGACTACCGGGACTGTGAACACGGCCAGGAGCCCGGGTGCGCCGTCGCCGCGGCTGCGGCCCGTGGCACCATCGACGCGGAGCGGCTGGCGCGCTTCCGGGAGTTACTGGCGGAACGCAACCGCGCGGCGGGACGCTGATACCGTCAGGAGTAACCGCGGCGCCCGGCGAAGGCCTGGGACAGGGTGCCGCTATCCACGGTTTCCAGCTCGCCGCCCATGGGGACGCCGTGGGCGATGCGCGTGCAACTTGCCCCGTTGCTGCGCGCGATCTCGGAGACATACTGCGCCGTCGCCTCGCCTTCCACCGTCGGGCTGGTCGCCAGGATGATCTCCCGCACCTCACCGGCGCGCAGGCGCTCTTCCAGGCTGTCCAGCCCCAGATCCGCGGCATCGATACCGTCCAGCGGTGACAGCCGGCCACCCAGGACGAAATAGCGCCCGTGGAAATCCGTCGCCTGCTCCAGGGCGAAGACATCCGCCGGGCTTTCCACGAGACACAGGACACCGGCATCGCGCTGGTCACTGCTGCAGATGGGGCAGCGCTCATCCTCCGTGGGCAGCCGGCAGTCCCGGCACTCGCCGACCCGCTCAACGGCGGCGCCCATGGCCTGCGCCAGCGCAGCCCCGCCGCGGCGATCCCGCAAAAGGATGTGAAAGGCCATGCGCTGGGCGCTTTTCGGCCCCACACCGGGCAGCGTTCGCAGGCCCTCGATGAGCTGTTCGATCAGCGGCGAATAAGCCATACGCCGCGGCTCAGAACGGCATCTTCATGCCGGGCGGCAGCCCCAGGCCCTCGGTCACGCCTTGCATGCGCTCCTGGGTGGCTTCCTGCACCTTGCGTGCGGCGTCGTTGAACGCTGCTGCAACCAGGTCCGCGATCATGTCCCGGTCATCGTCGTCGAACAGGCTCGGATCGATATCCACCCGCTTGCACTCGTGCTTGCCGTTGAGCAGCACGGAGACCATGCCGCCACCAGCCTGGCCGGTGACTTCCATCTGCGCAATCTCTTCCTGCGCCTTCTGCATGTCCTCCTGCATCTTCTGGGCCTGCTTCATCATGTTGCCCATACCACCCTTCATGGTCCTGCCCTCGCTGGTTGCCTCCCGCGCTCAGTCCGCGGGTTGAATGGAATTCGGCAGCACCTCGGCGTCGAAGCGCTGCTGCATCTCCGTGACTGCCGGATCCCTCCGGATCGCCTCTTCGGCGGCCTGCTGGCGCTGCTGCCGCGCCTGCTCCGCACGTGCTGCCGGGGTGTCGTCACTCCTCTCGTCCTCCGCAGCCACCCGGATGCGCAGGGTTACCGACTGGCCCAGGCGCTGTCCCAATGCCTGTTGGATCCGCTGTTCGAGCTGCGGGTTCCGCAAGGAAGCATGACCGGGATCAAGCCGCAACGTGACGGTGTCTCCCTCGTGCGCTTCCCAGCTGCACTGCATGGCGAGTGCCCGCGCCATTCCCGTGAGACCGAGTTCTGCCAGCATGTCGGCCCATTCGGGCAGGGGCTCCGGCTGCGTTGCCGCGGAAGCGGTCAGCTCCGGGGCGGCCGGCGTCGCCGGCGGCTCCGCGACGGCCGTGTGCTCCGGGGCTGGCGCCACCGGACCGTCCGCAGGGGCGCCACCGGCCGCCGGCGACGCGCCCCCGGTCACCGGCCCGGCCGCCTGTCCGCCATCGGACGGGGCCGGCTGGGACGGGCCCTGACCAGTGCCACCACCGTCGACGTCGTCATCCGGCCGGAACGCCAGCATCCGCAGGACCAGCATCTCGAACCCTATGCGGGGCTCGGGCGCCAGGGGCAGATCGCGGCGGCCCGTGAGACCGATCTGATAGAACAGCTGGACATCTTCCGGCGGCAGGGTCTGGGCCAGGGCCTCCAGCCGCTCGCGCTCCGGGTGATCCGGCTCCACGGCGTCGGGCACCGTCTGTAACAGGCTCACGGCATGCAGTTCCGACAGCAGCGCCGCAAGCACGCCGTC
>JAWOFB010000359.1:0-13078 GCA_046482445.1 Ectothiorhodospiraceae bacterium
TATCCGTCGTCCCTGCTCATGAATGCCGTACCGGCCCGGGTCGCCGGCGTCAGCGAGATCGTCATGACGGTGCCGGCCCCGGACGGCCACGTGGCGCCGCTGGTGCTGGCCGCGGCCCACCTTGCCGGGGTCACCGACGTCTACACCGTGGGCGGTGCCCAGGCCGTGGCGGCGCTTGCCTACGGCACGGACACCATCCCGGCGGTGGACAAGATCGTGGGGCCGGGCAACGCCTACGTCGCTGCCGCCAAACGGCGGGTGTTCGGCCGCGTCGGCATCGACATGGTGGCGGGGCCCTCGGAGGTGCTGATCATCTGCGACGGCCAGGCCGACCCCGAGTGGATGGCCATGGATCTGTTCGCCCAGGCCGAGCACGATGAAAACGCCCGCGCGGTTCTCGTCTGCCCGGATGCCCGCTTCCTGGATCAGGTGCAACAGGCCATGGAGCAGTTGCTGCCGGGCATGGAGCGCTCGGAGGTCATTCGGGCCGCCCTGGCGAATCGCGGCGCGCTCATCTGCGTGCGTGACCTGGTGGAAGCCGAGGCGGTGACCAACCGGGTCGCGCCGGAGCACCTGGAACTGGCCGTGGCCCAGCCCCGGCGCATGGCGGAGCGCATCCGCAATGCCGGCGCCATTTTCCTGGGTGCCCATTCGCCGGAGGTCCTGGGGGACTACTGCGCCGGGCCCAACCACGTGTTGCCCACCAGCGCCACGGCGCGGTTTGCCTCGCCGCTGGGTGTCTACGATTTCCAGAAGCGCAGCAGCCTGATCCAGATGAGTGCCGAGGGTGCGGACCGCCACGGTCGCACGGCGACGGTCCTGGCCGAGGCCGAGGGGCTGACGGCCCACGCCGCCTCGGCCCGCTACCGGATGGATGGCCATGGACGCGACTGAAACCCCGGCGGCGCGCGCCGCGCGTCTGGTGCGCCCGGCGGTGCAGGCGATGAGCGCGTACCACGTGCCGCCAGCCACCGGCATGGTCAAGCTGGACGCCATGGAAAACCCCTGGCCGTGGCCCGGCGAACTCCGTGACGCCTGGCTGGCGACGCTGGCGGAGATCAGCGTCAACCGCTACCCGGACCCCACCGCCGGGGCCGTTGAAGAGCGACTGCGCCGGGAGGCCGGTATCCCGGACGGGGCGTCGGTGCTGCTCGGCAACGGCTCGGACGAGCTCATCCAGCTCCTGGGCCTGGCGCTCAACGACGAGGCCGGGCCGGTGCTCGCCCCCGGCCCCGGCTTCGTCATGTACCGGCTGATTGCCGGCTTCACGGGCAAGGGCTTCCACGAGGTCCCGCTGGGCGCCGAGGACTTCGCCCTGGACCGGGAGGCCATGCTCGCCGCTGTGGAGCGCGAGCAGCCGGCGATTATCTATCTCGCCTACCCCAACAACCCCACGGGCAACGCCTTCGACGACGCCGCCATGACCGCCATCATCGAGGCTGCGCCCGGGATCGTGGTGGTGGACGAGGCGTACGGGCCCTTCTGCGGGCGCAGCTGGTTGCCGGAGCTGGTACGCTATCCACACCTGCTGGTCATGCGCACGGTCTCCAAGATGGGCCTGGCCGGGTTGCGCCTGGGCTATATGGCCGGCCACCCGGACTGGCTGCAACAGTTCGAGAAGTGCCGTCTGCCCTACAACGTCAACGCGCTCACCCAGGCCAGTGCCGCCTTCGCCCTGGACCACGCGGACGTTCTGCACGCCCAGACCGAGGCAGTGCGGCGGGATCGCGGGACGCTCTTCCAGGAGCTCAGCGCCCGCACCGGCCTGACCGTCTGGCCCAGTGAGGCCAACTTCATCACCTTTCGCACGGAGACCGTTGCGGCCGACGCGGTGCACGCCGCGTTGCGCGAGCAGGGGGTGCTGATCAAGTGCCTGCACGGCAGCCACGAGCAACTCGCCCACTGTCTGCGGGTCACCGTCGGCACCCCGGCCGAGAATGCCCGCTTCCTGGAGGCCCTGGACCAGGCATTAAGCTGATCAGCAGGTGGCGTCCGGGGCTCACCGGCGCTGTTGCTGCAGTTCGTTCGCCGAGGGCCGTTCACTGACCGTGAGTTGCCGCTGGAAGCGTTCGCCGTCCCGCTCGCCGGAGACGGTGACGCGGCTGCCGGGCTCGCGGGAGGCGATCCGGGTGAGCAGCTCGCGGCTGCCGTCGATGCGCTCACCGGCCACTGACAGGACCAGATCGCCGGGCTCCAGGCCGGCTTCCGCGGCGGGTCCGTCGGTCATGACGCCCACGACCAGGGCGCCGCGGCGGGCCTCCAGGTCGTGGCGCTGCGCCAGGGCCTGGGTGACGTCGCGGATCTCCAGTCCGGCCCAGCCGCGAATCACGCGGCCTTCCTCCACCAGCCCCTCCATGACGTCGCGCGCCAGGTCGGCGGGAATGGCGAACCCGATGCCCTGGGAGCCGCCGGAGCGGCTGAAGATGGCGGTATTGATGCCGATGAGCTCGCCGTGGGCGTTCACCAGTGCGCCACCGGAGTTGCCGGGGTTGATGGCGGCGTCGGTCTGGATGAAGTCCTCGAACGTGGTCAATCCCAGCCGGCTGCGGCCGGTGGCACTGACAATGCCCTGGGTAACGGTCTGCCCGACCCCGTAGGGATTGCCGATGGCCAGGACCACGTCGCCCACGCGCAGGTCGTCGGCATCGCCCAGGGTCAGCGCGGGCAGATCCTCCAGATCAATCTGCAGTACGGCCAGGTCGGTCTCCGGGTCACGCCCGATGACGTCGGCCGGTGCGGCGCGACCGTCGTTGAGTGAGACCTGCACGGCGTCCGCGCCTTCCACCACGTGGTTGCTGGTGAGGACGTGGCCCTGATCGCCGAGAATGACGCCCGAGCCCAGATTGGTCTCGGTCTCCTCGCCGGAGGGATCGCCGAAGAAACGCCGCAGTGTGCGCTCGTCGAACAACGGGTGCTCGCGCTGGACACGCCGGGCGGTGAAGATGTTCACCACCGAGGGTGCCGCGGCATCCACGGCGTCGGCGTAGGAAACCGGTCCCCGCTGACCGCTCCGGGGCTGGTCCTCGTCCCCGTTGTCGGACGTACGCGTCTCGCGGACCGTCACCACCTCGCTGCGGTCATCGAGCAGCGCCACGACTCCAGGGAACAACCACGTGGTGATACCGGCGATGCCGACCCCGACGAGGGCATAGAAGGCGACAAAGCGCAGGGCGCGTCGGATCTGCATAAGGCGGGGTTCCTGGTGTATCGTTGGTTCGCCGTGCCAGCGGCGCCAGTGACAAGCCCGTGGCCGGAGTCGTCCGGGGCCGTATTGTAACCGGCCGTGACTGTGTTGCGAGGCTGTAACAATCCGGAGGGGAGTATGGAACCGCGCGCGCTCGCTGACCGCATTGATGCCCTGCTGGAGGCCCCGGTCTTCAGCGATTATGCCCCGAACGGCCTGCAGGTGGAGGGCACGCGTTCGATTCAGCGGCTGGTGACGGGCGTGACCGCCTGCCAGCCACTGCTAGACGCCGCCATGGACGCGCAGGCGGATGCGGTACTGGTCCATCACGGTTACTTCTGGAAGGGCGAGGATGCGCGGGTGACCGGCATGAAGGCCGCGCGCCTGCGCACGCTCTTGAACCACGGCGTGAGCCTGTTCGCCTATCACCTGCCGCTGGACGCCCATCCGGAGTTGGGTAACAACGCCTGCCTGGCCCCGGTGCTTGGGGCGCGGGTGACCGGGTCCTTCGAGACCGGCACCGCGCGGCCCCTGGGGATGGTGGGCGAGTTGCCGGAGCCGTTACCCCTCGACGCTGTCGTCGAGCGCGTCACCGCCGGGCTGGGTCGCCAGCCCGTGGTGGTCTCCGGTGGCGAGCACCCGGTCCGGCACCTGGCCTGGTGCAGCGGCGCTGGCCAGGGCTTCATCGATCACGTCAGCCGGCTGGGCGTGGACCTGTATCTGTCCGGCGAGATCAGCGAGCCGACCGTGCATACCGCGCGGGAGTGCGGCCTGCACTACCTGGCCGCCGGCCACCACGCCACCGAGCGCGGCGGCGTGGCGGCCCTGGGCGAGCACCTTGCGCAAACCCTGGGGCTGGAGCACCGGTTTATTGATGTGGACAGCCCGGCGTGACGGGGGTCGTTGCGGTCGCTGGCTTGACCTGTTGGCCCGGATATCGGATCCTTGTGCGCCACGTCAGCGCACTGTCCGGGCGTTGGACAGCACGCCGCATGGATCAGCCAGTAACCCAGCGAACGGACGACCCGGCCTGTGTGATACTAGGGGGCTACGCACGTCGGCTCAGGGTCGATGCACGGGTAGCGGGGGCCGTCGTTTGCAAGCCAGCAGGGGGCATGAATGACTCAGGAAGGCGCGGATAACAGCAGGCGCCGCTTTCTGACCGCGGCAACGTCCGTGGTCGGTGGAGTGGGTGCCGCGTTCCTGGCGGTGCCTTTCCTCCAGTACTGGAAGCCGAGCGCGCGCGCCCAGGCGGCAGGCGCTCCGGTGGAGGTGGATATCGCCAGTCTGGAACCCGGTCAGCTCATCAACGTCAAATGGCGGGGTGACCCGGTGTGGGTCTTCCGGCGTACGGAGCAGAACCTGGAGGAACTGGACACGGTGGAGGAGGAGCTCCGGGATCCGGAATCCAGCCAGCCCCAGCAACCGCTGTACATCGAGTCCAAGCACCGCGCTCTGAAGCCGGAGATCATGGTGCTCATCGGCATTTGCACGCACCTGGGCTGCTCGCCGCTGTTCCGCCCGGACGAGAAACCGTCAGGCATCAGCCGGGAGTGGGTGGGCGGCTTCTTCTGCCCTTGCCACGGCTCGTACTTCGACCTGGCCGGCCGTGTCTATGAGGGTGTGCCGGCGCCCAAGAACCTTGAGGTCCCGCCGTACCGGTTCGCCAGTGATGACCGGATCGTGGTGGGCGAGGATCCGGAAGGAGAGGCCTGATGAGCGAGACCACCGCATCCGGCGGCCTGAACGCCTGGGTCAATGACCGCTTCCCGCTGTCGAAGATGTGGCGCGAGCACGTCTCCGAGTACTACGCGCCCAAGAACTTCAATTTCTGGTACTACTTCGGCTCCCTGGCGCTGCTGACCCTGGTCATCCAGGTGCTCACGGGCATCTTCCTGACCATGAACTACGTGCCCTCGGAGGCGCGCGCCTTCGAGTCCGTCGAGTACATCATGCGTGATGTCCAGTGGGGTTGGCTCATCCGCTACATCCACACCACCGGGGCGTCCGCGTTCTTCATCGTGATTTACCTGCACATGTTCCGCGCGCTGCTCTACGGCTCGTACCAGAAGCCGCGCGAGTTGCTGTGGATCTTTGGCTGCCTGATCTTCCTGGCGCTGATGGCCGAGGCCTTCATGGGTTACATGCTGCCCTGGGGCCAGATGTCCTACTGGGGTGGCCAGGTCATCATTTCGCTGTTCGGGCAGATCCCGTACATCGGCCCCGGGCTGGCGGAATGGATCCGTGGTGACTTCGTCATCTCGGAGATTACGCTCAACCGGTTCTTCGCTCTGCACGTGGTCGCGGTGCCGCTGGTCATTATCTTCCTGGTGGTGGCCCATATCCTGGCGCTGCACGAGGTGGGCTCGAACAATCCCGATGGCGTGGACATCAAGAAGAACAAGGACGAGAACGGGATTCCCCGCGACGGTATCCGGTTCCACCCGTATTACACGGTCAAGGACCTGATCGGCATCGGTGTGTACTTCTTCCTGTTCTCCATTGTGGTGTTCTACCTGCCCGAGTTCTTCGGGCTGTTCATCGAGGCACCCAACTTCGAGAAGGCGAACCCGCAGGTAACGCCGGACCACATTGCGCCGGTGTGGTACTTCGCCGCCTTTTACGCGATGTTGCGCGCGATCCCCGACGCGTTTCTGGGGGTGGTCGTCATGGGGGCGGCGGTGATGATCCTGTTCCCGCTTCCCTGGCTGGATCGCGGCAAGGTGCGCTCCATCCGGTACCGTGGCCTGGGCTACAAGATCGCGCTGGCGCTGTTCGCCGCGGCCTTCATCATGCTGACTTACCTGGGTACTCAGCCGGCCACCAGCCTGTACACCAATTTGGCCCGCCTGGGGACACTCGTGTACTTCGGCTTCTTCGCCTTCGTCTTCGTGTACACGGCCCTGGGTCTCGAGAGGACCAAGCCCGTTCCGGATAGAGTGACGACCTGATGAGAAATCTGCTGCTCCTGCTCATGCTCGCACTTGTGCCTGTCACGGGCTGGTCGGCCGGTGGCGGTGGCGACACGCTGGATCCGGAAGTGGATCCCCACGATACGGCGTCGCTGCAGCGGGGCGCCAAGCTGTTCGCCAATAACTGCATGGCGTGCCACGAGGTCTCGCTCATGCGCTACAAGCGCATGGCCGACGATCTGGGCATGGATGAGGATCTGGTCGAGGAGTACCTGATCTTCAAGCCGGATACCCAGATCCACGAGACCATGACCAACGCCATGTCCGAGGAAGACGCCGAGCAGTGGTTCGGGGTGCCGGTGCCGGACCTGTCGTTGACGGCGCGGCGTAACGGCCCGGGCTACATCTATACGTTCCTCAATCGCTTCTACGTGGACGAGGACTCGCCCACCGGTTACAACAATACGGTCATCGAGGGCTCCGCCATGCCCCACGTCTTGGAGACGCTGCAGGGGCGCCAGATGCCGATCTACGAGGATGGCGACGAGGGCGGCGATCCGGTGGACTTCGAGGTGGAAGAGGGCACCGGGCGCATGTCCCAGGCCGAGTACCGGGAGGCGACCCGGGACATCACCAATTTCCTCGATTATGTCGCTGAGCCGGTCAAGGCCGAGCGCCAGCGGCTGGGTGTCTGGGTGTTGGCGTTTTTCGCGGTGTTCACGGTGCTCGCGTACTTCCTCAAGAAGGAATTCTGGCGGGATGTCCATTGAACCGCGGGAGTGCTGAATGGCACCAGTGAGCAGACGCTCCATCATGACCCTGTTTTCGGGTCCCCGCTGTCCCTACAGTCACCGGATTCGGCTCGTTCTCGCGGAGAAAGGCATCCAGGCCGAGGTCCACAACGTTGACGACGAGGCCGTCCCCGAAGAGCTCGCCGAGCTCAATCCCTACGGGGGCGTGCCCACGCTTGTTGATCGGGACCTGAGCCTGTACGACGCCAAGATCATCGTGGAATACCTGGACGAACGGTTCCCGCACCCACCCATGATGCCGGTTGATCCGGTTTCCCGGGCCAAGGCGCGGCTGGTCCAGCACCGGATCGAAAAGGACTGGTACACGCTTCTGGATGCGCTGGGGTCCGGCGATGATGACAGCGGCGCGGCGCAGGCCTTGCGCGAGCAGCTCACCGCCGCGGACGAGCTCTTTGCGCAGGACGCGTGGTTCCTCAGCGAAGAGCGCACGGTCATGGACATGACGCTCGGGCCACTGCTGTGGCGTTTGCGGCGCCACGGCGCTGACCCCGGCGAGGCGGCGCCGTCACTGCAGCGCTACAGCGAGCGCCTGTTCGCCCTGGAGTCGTTTCAGGCGAGCCTGAGCGATGCCGAACGCACCATGCGCGGCTGAAGCCGCGCTGGAGACAGCAGCGACGCGAGCGCAGGGAGTTTGATGGCGATGGATGTCCCGATGACCTCGAGCCGGCCCTACCTGATCCGGGCCCTGTACGACTGGATCGTGGACAACGGTCTCACGCCCTATCTGCTGGTGGACGCCACCCGGGAAGGGCTGTACGCGCCCATGGAATACGCGGATAACGGTCGGCTGGTGCTCAACATCTCCCAGCGGGCCGTCCGCGCCCTGGAGCTGGGGAATGATCTCATTGCGTTCAGCGGCCGTTTCGGCGGACACGCCCTGGATGTCGAGGTCCCGGTGCGGGCGGTCATGGCGATTTACGCCCGCGAGAACGGGCAGGGGATGCTGTTCAACGACACCGATGACGATCCGCCGCCGTCCGGTGGTGACGGCAGCGGCGAACAGTCTACCGACAACCAGGCGCAGACCTCGCGCCGGCCCAACCTGCGGGTGGTCAAGTAGCCCGGGCCGGTCCGGAACCGGCCTGCCCGGCCTGCTCATCGCCGTTGCGGTAGTGGAACAGCCGCACCACCTCGCGGACCCCGCGAATGCGGCGCAGCGGTTCCGTTAGGGCTTCCGCCTGTGCCCGCGTCACCCGCCCGAGCAGGTACAGGCGGCCGCGCCGGGCCACCACTCGGACCCGCTCGCGCTCGAACCCTTGATCCCGGGCGACTGCATCCAGCCGCTCCCGCGCGGACGCCAACAGGACCCGGTCCCGGGTCCGCGCGAATACGGAGCCGGCATCCGCCACCACCAGCTCGTTGAACACCGTGCCGGCGCCATCGGTGTCACGGGCCAGTTGCGCCGCTCGGCGGCCGGCCTCGCGGTCCGGAACCGTCCCCGTGAGCAGGACGTCGTCGCGGAACACGGTGATGTCCACGTCGCTGCGGTAGCGCAGGGTGTCGTCATTGAGGAATGCGGTGCGGACCGCGCGGCGCACGGCGGAGTCGTCATCAGGACCGGATCCGGTCGCGCAGCCTGCCAGCGCGAATGCCAGTGCCAGGAAGCCGAGGGCGAGGAGACGCCCCCGGCGCGGGGATCGCCCGTGCAGCAGGTTCGGTCGCGTCGGGGGCACTCGCGCCGGGGACACGCGTTAATCGCCGCCGAACAGGGTCCGGTCGATCTGGTCGCAGAGGCAGTGGATGACCAGCAGGTGGATCTCCTGGATCCGGGCAGTGACCGTCGCCGGTGCCCGGATTTCCACGTCGTCGCCGTCGAGCATCTCGCCGATAGGCCCGCCGTCCTTACCGGTGAATGCCACCACCGGCATGTCCCGGTCGTGGGCCGCGGCCACCGCCGCCACGACATTGGGCGAGCGCCCGCTGGTGCTGATGGCCAGTAGCACGTCGCCGGCCTGGCCCAGGGCGCGTACCTGCTTGGAGAAGATGTCCTCGAAGCTGGCGTCGTTGCCGATGGACGTGAGCGTCGAGCTGTCGGTGGTCAGGGCCACGGCCGGCAGGCCGGGGCGCTCCATCTCGAAACGGTTGAGCAGCTCGGACGAGAAATGCTGGGCGTCCGCCGCCGAGCCGCCGTTACCGCAGCTCAGGATCTTGCCCTCATGGCTGAGGCTGGCAACCATGCGTTCTCCCGCTGCCACGACGGCGGGCGCAAGGACGTCCATGGCCATCTGTTTACAGCGGATACTGTCGTGGAAGTGCTGGAGCACGCGCTCGTTGGCGTCCATTGATGCCTCTCCCCGATTGGCTTGCGCCGGGCAACCGGCGCCGTGATTCGCAGTTGATCCTTGCTTCCGTGGCGGGAGCGGAACAGCCCCGCTGAAAGACCGTGCCACCCTCAGGTGTGCGGTTCTGCGGGTTCCCTGTTCCGGGCTCGGACCCGTGGTGGCTGCCCGTCTCGCGCGTGGCCCGTCGCCACCGGCTCTACGCGCTGAATGCGTCGGCGATCCAGGTCACCGTTTCCGGGGTGACGGCCACAACGTCAAACCGGCAAGGCGCTTCCACGCCGGCACGCTGGAGGTAGGCGCCGGCGGCCCGTATCAGCCGTCGCTGCTTCTCGGGCCCGACAGTCGCCTCGGCGCTACCGAAGCGGCTGCTCCGCCGGTAGCGCACCTCGACAAAGACCAGCGTGCCGCCGTCTTCCATGACCAGATCGATCTCGCCGCGGCGCGAACCCACGTTGCGTTCGCGGAGTTTGAGGCCCTGGTCTTCCAGGTACCGGCGGGCGCGATCCTCGGCCCTGGCCCCGCTGTCCCTGCGCCGGCCCCCGACCAAGGTTCACTCCAGGGATTCCGGCGCCGGCTCCAGCTCGCGTGTTGAGCCCGTTTCACCGTCGCGCTCGCCGCCGGCCGCCTCATCCAGCCCGGGTAGATCCTCCTGCTCACGGGGGTCCGGGAGCTGCTCCACCTCGCCATCCTGGAACCGTGCCGGCAGGACTTCCCGGTGTACGACGCCCTCGGAATCCATTCGCAGCAGGCCGGTGGCCCCTTCCAGGCGCTCCTCGGCGTTGCTGCGCAGAGTCGAGAGGTAAGGCACCAGGCGGTAGGCGTCGGCGCCCAGGGCGTACAGCGGTGCCAGTTGCCCCAGGTCACCCCAGACGTCAGCGACCTGGGAGCGCCTGGGCTGCCGGGCGTCACCCGCCCCCAGCATCCACGGCATGTCGAAGAAGACCACACCCGCCATATCCCGGTCGGCGGCGACATCCTCGCGCCCGCCCCAGGCGTGGGATGTGGCCATGACGGGGAGATCCAGGGCGCGATGGAAGCGCAATTGCGGCCGGATCAGGCGGGCCTGCCGGGGGAATGCACCCATGAAGACCAGATCCACATCCTGGCGCCGACGGGGCTGAAACTCCACGGACCGGGAGATGGTGCGGCGAAGTCGCTGCGCCCGCTCACGGCTGTCGTCGGGATCGAGCAGCTGCCGGATGGGGGCGGAGAAATCGGCCTCGTCCTCCTGGTACTGCCCCCGGGCGAGCACAGTGCCACCGCCTTCCTCGAAGGTCTCGGCGAAGCCATCGGCCACGCGGTCACCCCAGTCATTGCGCGGTGTCAGCATGACGGCCTGGCTCTGGCCCGTGGCCATGGCGTAGCGGGCAGCCTGAGCGGCCTCGTGCTCCGGGAGCAGCCCGAAGCGGAACAGGTTGCCCGGCAACTCCTGATTCGACGGCGCGCGGTTCAGGGCCAGCACCGGCGTCTCCAGCGTGCTGCGGTTGGCCAGGGCGGCGACGCCGTCCCGGGTCAGCGGACCCACGACCAAATCACTGCCCGCCTGCAGGGCCTGGCGGTAGGCCGTCCAGGGATCCTCGCCGTCCTCGCCGACGTCGCGGACGCGCACAACGGGTGCGGGCTCGTGGTCCAGGCTCAGACGCGCGGCCAGGAAGCCGTTGCGCACTGCCCGGCCCGCTTCGGCCCGGTCCCCGGAAAGCGGCAACAGCAGGGTGATCCGCTCCGGGCGCAGGACCTGCTCCCGGTATTGCTGCACGATGGTGTCGGCGACATCACCGGCGGCGGGATGATCCGGATAGCGCTCCCGCCAGGCCGCGACCTCCGCCTCCATGCGCTCGGGATTCAGGCGGTGATTGCGTGCCAGGAAGACGAGTTCCAGCCAGCCGCCGAACGTATCCGGGGTTGGCGGCATGCGCTCGCGCAACTTGGCCATGGGGACCTCGGCGAGGGTCTCGCGCAGCGTAGCGCGGTTCGCGTCACGCCGATCGCCGGCGTCGAGTTCTGCATCCAGCGCCACCCGCGATCGCGCGCTGTCCAGGAGGCGGCCGAGCCGATACTGGGCCTCCGCTGTCACCTCCAGGAGGTCTGCTGCCCGGTCGGTTTCGCTGGGCAGGCGCGCATCGGTGGCTTCCAGGGCGCTGTCGTACCGCCCGCGCGCCAGAAGGATGCGGCCACGGACTGCGGCGGCGAGATCCTGGCTGCGTGCGGGTGTATCCTCGTCGATCTCGGTGGCGCCCAGGATTTCTTGAGCACGGTCCGGGCGTTCGGCACGGACGAATGCACCGGCTGCACGCAACCTGTAATCAGCGCGTCGCGGCGGCTCCACGGCCTGAGCGGCCTCCAGGAAGGCGTCGGCGGCGGCCTCGAAGTCCCCGGCCGCCAGGGCCTCTTCCGCCGTGCCGGCTTCCGGCGGTGGCTCGCGGTCCTCGGGGACCGAGGCGCAGGCCGTCAGCAGCAGGAGGAGGGCAAGCCCGGCGAGGCGGCGGGTCCATGGGATGAAATGCTGGTGCATCGGCCTGGCGATCCGTCACGGTTGCGGCCTGAAGTTTATCAGCAAGCGCACGAACCTTTAAGGAGATATTGTCAGGTCTCAGTGGTATCTGCGCCGCTTTTGGCAAAGCACGAGCAGGGAAGGGTAGCCTTCGCGTTATGGCTAACACCCTTGGCAGTCGACAGCGGCGCAGATACCACCCAGAGGGCGCCGTTGTGCGGCTCTCCGGCGGCGTTGCGCTCCCTTGACGTGGGTTGCCACGCCTGCGCTCGCGCGCCTTGCCGGCAAGCCGCACAACGGCGCTGAGACCTAATACTATCCCCTTAAAGGTTCGCTAAAGGAGATATTGTCGTGTCCGGAACCGGTATTCTCTACGTGGTTGCGACACCGATTGGCAATCGCGGCGACATCAGTGAGCGCGCCATCGCCGTTCTCCGGGAGGTGGATCGCATCGCCGCCGAGGACACGCGCCACAGCGGGCGTTTGCTCGCCTATTTGGGCATCCAGTCGGAGCTGGTGAGCCTGCACGAGCACAACGAGGATCAGCGCACCGGCGCCTTGCTCGACACCATCGCCGCCGGAGGGACGCTGGCGCTGATCAGCGATGCCGGTACGCCGCTGCTCAGTGACCCGGGTTACCAGCTGGTTCGCGGTGCCCATCAGCGCGGGTTCCGGGTGGTGCCCATTCCCGGCGCCTGCAGCCCCGTGGCCGCGCTGGCGGCAGCCGGCCTGCCCACGGATCGGTTCTGTTTCGAGGGCTTTCTCCCGGCAAAAGCTGGCGCCCGCCACCAGCGGCTGGAGGCACTGCAAGCGGAGCCGCGGACGCTGGTGTTTTTCGAGTCCAGTCACCGGATCGTGGCCTGCCTGGAAGCACTGGCCGAGGTCTTCGGTGGTGATCGGGAGGCCGCACTGGCCCGCGAGCTCACCAAGGCCTACGAGACCATCCTGCCCGATACCCTGGCCGGTCTGCGGGATCGTGTCAGCGCGGATCCGGATCAGCGTCGCGGCGAATGCGTCCTAGTGGTCGCCGGCGCACCCGCGGTCGCCACCAGCGACGCCGAGCAGGACCGCGTGCTCGGCGTCCTGCTGGAAGAGTTGTCGGTCAAGCAGGCGGCGGCACTGGCGGCGCGGATTCTGGATGCCCCACGCAACGCCTGCTATCAGCGGGCCTTGACGCTCCGGAACAACGATCACACGTGATACTGTGACGGTGGAGTCGGCCGGGCAGTCGCTGCCGGCATGTGCCGGTGGAGGAAAGTCCGGGCTCCACAGGGCAAGGTGCCAGGTAACCCCTGGGAGGCGCGAGCCTACGGAAAGTGCCGCAGAAAACAAACCGCCGATGGCCTACGGGCACAGGTAAGGGTGAAAAGGTGCGGTAAGAGCGCACCGCACGGGTG
>JAWOFB010000373.1:0-4486 GCA_046482445.1 Ectothiorhodospiraceae bacterium
CAGGTCTACAGCCTGGGCCAGATGCGCCGCATCCGCGAGGCGGGCGTGACCTTTCGCTCGCCGGTGGACGGCCAGCGCGTTTTCCTGGGGCCGGAGGAATCCATGGCCGTGCAGCGCGCCCTGGGCTCCGATGTCGTCATGATTTTCGACGAGTGCCCGAGTTATCCGGCAACGGAGGCCACGGCCCGCGCCTCCATGGAGCTGTCCCTGCGCTGGGCGGAACGCAGCCGCCGCGCCCACGGGGATAGCGCCTCGGCCCTGTTCGGCATCGTCCAGGGCGGCACCTACACCGGGCTGCGCCTGGCGTCCGCCCGGGGGCTGCGCCAGATCGGCTTCGAGGGGTATGCCATCGGTGGCCTGGCCGTGGGCGAGCCCGAAGCCGAGCGCGACGCCGTGCTGGAGGCCCTGGACCCGGAGTTGCCCGCGGACGCGCCCCGCTATCTCATGGGAGTGGGGCGCCCCCAGGACCTGCTTGAGTCCGTGCGCCGGGGCGTGGACTTATTCGACTGCGTCATGCCCACCCGCAATGCCCGCAACGGCCACCTGTTTACCTGGACCGGGACGCTGCGCATCCGCAACAGCCGCTTCCGGATGGATACCGCACCGGTGGAGCCCGGTTGCGACTGTTACACCTGCCGTCACTACTCGCGCGCCTATCTGCGCCACCTGGACCGCTGCAACGAGATCCTGGGCAAGCGCCTGGCCACCATTCACAACCTGCACTTCTACCAGGCGTTCATGGCCGAAATGCGGACCGCTATCGAGCAGGGCCGCCTGACGGCATTTGCCGACGCGTTCTACGCCGGGCTCGCACGCTCCTGACACGAACTTGTCACTGGTATCAGCGACGCTTGTGGCATACTGCCACGTTTATCCGGGACCGTGCCGGCTGTTGTGCGGTTGCCGCGGTGGCTAGCGTGCCCCGGCAGCAAGCGTCCGTGCGGCGTTTGACGCCGTCGCACCGGCCGTGCATTGTTTAGCCCGTTTTGCCACTGCCAAGAGGTTGACCCATGGATTTTTTCATTGCCAGCGCCCAGGCTCAGGAGGCCGGTGGCGAGGGAGCCGGTTGGATCTCGCTGCTGTTCCCCGTTGTTCTTATTGCGATTTTCTACTTCCTGCTCATCCGGCCGCAGACCAAGCGCGCCAAAGAGCACAAGAAGCTCATCTCGGAACTGGACAAGGGCGATGAGGTGGTCACCCAGGGGGGACTGGTCGGTCGCATCACCGAGCTTGATGACTCGTTCATCACCATGGCGATCAACGACAACAGCCAGGTGAAAGTGCAGCGCCACGCCGTCTCCCAGGTCCTGCCCAAGGGCACCATGAAGGGCAAGGCGGATGCCTCGGAGTCCAAGAAGGACGGCAAGGAAAGCAAGTAACCCCGAGCCCGGCCAAGGCTGACCGTCATGAATCGCTACCCACTGTGGAAGTATCTCCTCCTCGTCGTAGCCATCGTCGCGGGGGTGCTGTACGCCCTGCCGAATGTCTTCGGCGAGGACCCGGCGGTCCAGATCACGCCGGTGCGGGATCAAATCGATAACGACGCCATCGAGCGCCGCGCCGAGGATGTCCTGGCCGAGCGCGATATCCAGGTGCTCAGCCAGAGCCAGGATGAAGAAGGCGTGCTCATCCGCCTGAACAACCAGGATGATCAGGTCAATGCTGCCGACGCCCTGCGCGAAGCATTCGACCGCGAGGCCACCGTGGCCCTGAGCCTGGCGCCGGCGACGCCGGACTGGCTGCGCGGGATCGGGGCCCGGCCCATGTTCCTGGGCCTGGACCTGCGCGGTGGCGTCCACTTCCTGATGAACGTGGATCTGGAGGCCGCGGTCACGCAGCAGCTGGAGCGGTACCAGACCGATTTCCGGCGGCTGCTGCGGGAAGAGCGAATCCGTTACCAGCGCATCGAGGTGCGTGCGGACGATCACGCCGTGCGGGCCCGCTTCGACGAGGCCGCGGACCGCGAACAGGCGGCCGAGATTCTGCGCGCGGAGTTCCGGGAGCTGCGGCTGGATCAGGACGAGGGCGACGGCGGCTATGAACTCACCGCGCGCCTGCCGGAGGACGAGCGCGAGGAGATCCAGCAGTTCGCAGTGGAGCAAAACATCACCACCCTGCGGAATCGCGTCAACGAACTCGGCGTCGCCGAGCCGGTGATCCAGCGCCAGGGTGACAGCCGTATCGTCGTGCAACTCCCGGGTGTCCAGGACACCGCGCGGGCAAAGGAGATTATCGGCACCACCGCCACCCTGGAATTCCGGATGGTTGATGAAGAGCACTATCCGTTCCGGGGTGATGCCGACGACCCAGCGCCACCGGGCACGGTGAAGTATCCGGCCCGCAATCCCCGCTACGGCGATTACGTGGTGCTCGAGCGCCAGGTCATGCTCACCGGTGACTACATTACCGATGCCTCCTCGTCCATCGACCAGGAGACCGGGGGACCGCAGGTGGATATCCGCCTGAACTCCACCGGCGGCGACATCTTCTCCCGTGTCACCGGCGAGAACGTGGGCGACCGCATGGCGGTGGTGTTCATCGAGAGCCGCCGCGAGACGCGAACCGAGGACGGCGAGGAGGTCACCGAGCGGGTGGAAGACCGCGAGGTAATCAACGTCGCCACCATCCAGGAGGCGCTGGGCAACCGCTTCCGGATTACCGGCCTGGAGAGCACCAGTGCTGCCCGCGATCTGGCCCTGCTGCTGCGCGCCGGCGCCCTGGCCGCGCCCATCAACATCGTCGAGGAGCGCACGGTTGGCCCGAGCATGGGTGAGGAAAACATCCAGCAGGGCTTCATGGCGGTGGTCATCGGGTTCCTCCTGGTGGTGGCGTTCATGGCCATCTACTACCGGGTGTTTGGTCTCATTGCCGACGCCGCGCTGGTGCTGAATCTGGTGTTCATTATCGCGGTACTGTCCCTGCTGCAGGCGACGCTGACCCTGCCCGGTATCGCCGGCATCGTGCTGACCGTGGGCATGGCCGTGGACGCCAACGTGCTGATCTTCCAGCGCATACGCGAGGAGATTACCGGCGGGCAGACGCCGCAGCAGGCCATTAGCGCGGGCTACGACAAGGCGTTTTCCACCATCGCCGACGCCAACATCACCACGCTCATCGCCGCGCTGGTGCTGTTCCTGTTCGGCACCGGCCCGGTCCAGGGCTTCGCGGTGACGCTGTCCATCGGCATTGTTACCTCCATGTTCACGGCCATCCTGGGTACCCGGGCGGTGGTGAACCTGCTGTACGGCCGGCGTCGTCTCAAGCGGCTACCGATCTAGCGAGGATCCGCCATGTGGTTCATGCAAAAGCCGCCGCGCATTGATTTCATGGGCCGTCGCCGCTGGGCCGGGATCGCCTCCGTGGTCCTGCTGGCGCTGGCCGTGGCCTTTGTCGTCGTGCGCGGCATCAATTTCGGCATCGACTTCACCGGCGGCACCATTGTCGAGGTCGGCTTCCAGGAGGCCGCGGACGTCAACGAGGTGCGCACGGTGCTCGCGGAACAGGGCTACGATCAGTCCACCGTGCAGCGCTTTGGCACCGCCCGGGACGTCATGGTGCGCCTGCCGCCCCAGCCGGAGGCCGCGGATGCCGACGAGGTGAGCAACCAGGTGCTGGCCGCCCTGGAGCAGTCCTTTGACGGGGTGGAACTGCGCCGGGTGGAGTTCGTCGGACCGCAGATCGGCGACGAACTCACCCAGAAGGGCGGTCTGGCCATGCTTGGGGCCCTGGGCTGCATACTGCTGTACGTGGCCTTCCGGTTCGAGTACCGCTTCGCCGCCGGATCGGTCGCCGCCCTCGTGCACGACATCCTTCTGGTGACGGGTGTGCTGGCGCTGTTCCAGACCACCTTCGATCTCACGGTGCTCGCCGCGCTGCTCGCAGTGGTCGGCTACTCGCTCAACGACACCATCGTGGTCTTCGACCGCATTCGCGAGAACTTCCTGGTCATGCGCAAGGGCACCACCGAGGACGTCATGAACGCCTCGGTGAACCAGACCCTGTCACGCACATTGGTGACCTCGCTGACCACGCTCCTGGTGGTGGTATCCCTGTTCGTCATCGGCGGCGAGACCATCGCGGGCTTTGCGTTTACCCTGATTGTCGGGATTCTGGTGGGGACGTATTCGTCCATCTTCGTGGCCAGTGCCTCGGCGCTGGGCCTGGGCGTGACCAAGTACGATCTGCAACCGCCCGCCAAGGAAGGAGCGGAGGACGAGACAGCGACGGAGTTCCAGCCTTAGGAATGGTCTGAGTACGGATAGCGCGGATGCGTGGTGTTTGTGTCTATTGCGGCTCCAGTCCCGGGCGCGGCGGTGTCTACAAGGAGGCGGCCGCGGCCATGGGGAGCGCGCTGGCCGGGCGTGGCCTGACCCTGATTTACGGCGGTGCCCGTGTCGGGCTCATGGGGGCGCTGGCGGATGCCGCACTTGCTGCCGGCGGCCGTGTCGTCGGTGTCATCCCCTCGCTTCTGGGCCACCTCCCTCTC
>JAWOFB010000391.1:0-3774 GCA_046482445.1 Ectothiorhodospiraceae bacterium
GCGGTGGAGGGCTGGCCCTTGGGCGTTTTCTGCAGCACCGGCAGGCCCTGGCGCTCGTAGAGGATCTCCTGGATCTGCTTGGGCGAACCCAGGTTGAAGGGTCCACCGGCCGCCTCGTGGGCGGCCGCCTCCAGCTCACCCATGCGTTCGGCGAGCTCGCGGCTCTGCGTCTGCAGCAGCGCGCGGTCCACCAGGACCCCGTGGCGCTCCATGCGCGAGAGGACCGGCAGCAACGGCACCTCGATGGTCTCGTAGACGCTGCGCAGCGCCGGATCCCCGCCCAGGCGCGGCCAGAGCACATCGTGGAGCTGACGGGTAATCACCGCATCCTCGCAGGCGTACTCCGTGGCCTCGTCCAGGCCCACCTGGTTGAAAGGGATCTGGTGCGCCCCCTTGCCGGCCACGGTCTCGTACTTGATGGTGCCGCGGCCCAGGTACTTGCGGGCCAGGGAGTCCATGTCGTGGCGCGTCGCGGTGCTGTCCAGCACGTAGGACTGCAGCATGGTGTCGTGGGCGACGCCACCCAGGGCCACGCCGTGGCGGGCGAGCACGCTCATGTCGTATTTGAGGTTCTGGCCGACCTTGGGCTGCTCGGGATCCTCGAGCACCGGTTGAAGAACCCCGAGCACGGTATCGCGGTCGAGTTGGTCGGCCACGCCCGGGCCATCGTGGGCCACCGGGATGTAGACCGCGGCGTCCCCGGCCACGGCGAAGGACAGGCCAACGATGTTGGCCACCATGTAGTCCAGGCTGTCGGTCTCCAGATCGAAGGCGAACAACGGCGCCTCGCGCAGCTGCTGGAGCCAGTCGTCCAGCTCGGCGCGGGTGGTGATCATGCGATAGGAGCCGGCATCACCGCTGCCGCCTTCGCCCCCGAGGTCTTCCAGCCAGCCGGTGAAATCATAGTGGCGATACAGCTCGCGCAGCCGGGGGGTCTCCGGTTCGCCGCGCTGCAAGTCCTTGGGCCGTTGGTCGAGCTTTAGGTCGCAGCGGATGGTTGCCAGATCCCGGGACAACGGCAACTCCTCCAGATGGGCGCGCAGGTTCTCGCCCACCTTGCCGCCGACGCTGTCCGCCTGTTGCACCAGGCTGTCCAGGTCGCCGTACTGCTGCAGCCACTTGGCCGCGGTCTTGGGACCGACCTTGGGCACACCCGGGATGTTGTCGGAGGTATCCCCCACCAGGGCCAGGTAGTCGATGATCCGCTCCGGCGGCACGCCGAACTTCTCCCGCACGCCGTCGGGATCCAGCCAGGCGCCGCTCATGGTGTTCAGCAGTCGGATGCGCTCGCTGACCAGTTGCGCCATGTCCTTGTCGCCGGTGGACACCACCACGTCCCAGCCGTCGGTCTCCGCTTGGCGGGCCAGCGTGCCGATGGCATCGTCCGCCTCCACCCCCGGGACCTCCACCAGGGGCAGGCCCATGGCCGCGACAATGCGCTTGACCGGATCGGTCTGGCTCTGCAGGTCCTCGGGCATGGGGGGCCGGTTGGCCTTGTACTCGGCGAACAGGTCGTCGCGGAAGGTGCGCCCCGGGGCATCGAAGACAACCCCGATGTAGTGCGGGTCGCGCTCGTCCAGCAGCTTGCGCAGCATGTTGACCACGCCGTAGACGGCCCCGGTAGGCTCGCCGGCGGCATTGGTCAGCGGCGGCAGGGCGTGGAAGGCCCGGTACAGGTACGACGAGCCGTCAACCAGGACCAGCTCGGTCATACCCGCCCCCGGGCGCAGGGCTCAGAAGCGGGCCGAGATCCCGGCGTACGGGCCTTCGATGGTGATATCCGCGTCCACGTCATCCAGATCGTCCAGCTCCAGGTTCTGATACTTCCAGCCCCCTTCCAGTGCCAGGGAGCCAGGCCCGAGATCGGCACGATAACCGGCGCGCAGGGCGATATCCACCAGTTCACTGCCGTCGAAGGTGACGTAGCTGCCGGAAGCCCCTCCGAACAGGCCCGTCCCGGGCAACCGCGCCTCGGTCGCTGCGTATGCCATGGGCACGGGGCCGCTGAACTCCACGGATTCGCGATTCGACAGATCCTGGCTCTCCACCTCAGCGCGCCCGTCGAGGTACTTGATGTTCACGCCAAGATCCAGGTCGACCACGGTGCTCCAGGGCGTCCAGTAGAGGGCCACGTCAGTCTGTTCGAGCTCGATTTGGGAGGCCACGTCCTCGCTGCCGCTGAAAGTCTGCCCACCGAACTCGAAGCTGCGGACCAGTTCGCCGTCGCCCGACAGGTCCACCGGGGTGTACTGCAGGCGCAGGCTTGGCAGCAGGGGCACGCCATGGCGCAGGTCCGCCCACACAAACGTCTCCATCTCGGAGCCAATGGACAGGTCGTCCTCGACATCCACCCGGTCGCCGCGGTAGCGGATATCGCCGCCTGGGTCCTGATTCCAGACCCCGGCGCCCACCGAGACACCGACGACGTCCGCGGTGGCGGTGGCGGGCAGGCCGGCAGCGAGGGTGAATAAGGCGGTCATGGTCCTGCGCATGGGATTCTCCCGGTAAGCGGCCCCGTTGCGGGGCAACATTGGCTATTGGCGCCTTACCATATGCTTGCCGGGCCGACGGGAAAAGCGACGAGTCCGCATTTCCGCCCGGGAGCGTACAGCTTCGGGCTGCGCTTGATACACTCGAGTTGCAATCACCATCGACGCCAGGAGCCTCATGAGCACGCCGGACAAGTTCGCGGGGCGCGCGCCCATCAACGATTCCCTCATGACCCGGGAGTCCTGGAAGATTTTCCAGGTCATGGCGGAGTTCGTGGAGGGTTTCGAACGCCTGGCCCAGATCAAACCGTCCGTGAGCATGTTCGGCTCGGCGCGCACGCCCACCGACCACGCCTGGTACCAGCTTGCCGAGGACACCGCCCGCCAGCTGTCCAACGCCGGTTTCTCCGTGGTCAGCGGCGGCGGGCCCGGGATCATGGAGGCGATCAACAAGGGCGCCTACCAGGGCAAGGCGCCGAGCATCGGGCTGAACATCCAGCTACCCCGGGAGCAGGGTGGTAACGGTTACCAGGACATCAGCCTGAACTTCCGCCACTTCTTCTCGCGCAAGGTGATGTTCGTCAAGTACGCCTCCGCCTACGTGGTCCTGCCCGGGGGCTTCGGCACGCTGGACGAACTCGCCGAGATCCTGACGCTGGTGCAGACCGGCAAGACCCGCCGGATCCCGATCATCCTGGTGAACCGTGCGTTCTGGCAGGGTCTCCTGGACTGGTTCCAGGACCGCCTGGTGGGTGACGGCACCATCGACGCCGACGACATGAACCTGTTCCACGTGGTGGAGAAGCCCGAGGAAGCGGTGACTGCCATCTTCGATCACTACGAGGACCGGGGGTTCGAGCCGTCCGCCCGCGAGCGCGAGATCCTGCTGGACTTATAAGTCGAATAAGGCGCGGTTCAGGCGCTTTCCAGATTCGCGTAGGCGGCCACCAGCCACTTGGCCCCGGCCTCGCTGAAATTGACCTGGACCCGGGCCGACGGGCCCTGCCCTTCGTACTGCAGCACAATGCCGTCACCGAATTTGGGGTGGCGCACCCGCTGACCCAGGGTAAACGCCGGCTCCTGCTCCGCCGGATCCTCCGTGAGACCCGACCGCACGGCCATTTGCGGCCGGCTGACCTCGGTGCGGGTGCGCACGTGGTGCACGCAACTGCTGGGCAGTTCCGCCAGGAAGCGTGACGGGGCCCCGAAGGTCTCGGAGCCGTGCAGCCGGCGTTTCTCGGCCCAGGTCATCCAGGCGCGCTCCCGGGCCCGGGTCAGGCCCACG